>CAZHSL010000133.1:0-6948 GCA_964535185.1 uncultured Corynebacterium sp. | reverse complement strand
TGCTGCCCGCGCTGAAGCGGGTGATGGGCCGCGCCGCCGGCAATCGGTGGTGACGACCGTCCCCTGGAGCGTCAGGGGTCCTCGGCAGGCTCCGCGACGGCGCGCGCCGGATCCAGCAGCCGCCGCATCCCCTCGGTGAAGGCCTCCGGTCCCGGAAGCATGTTCCCGGACAGCAGGAGCAGCCCGGCGCCCTGATCGAGTGCGGCCAGGAGCATCCCGACCTGCCCCGTCGTCAGATGCTCCCCCTCCGCCCCCGCGCCGCGGGCGATCTCCTCGTACCTGGCCAGGAGGGCGTTCAGGCGCTGATGGAGCTGCGGGGCGAGCACCTCGTCCCGTGCGGCGGCGGCGATGAACTCCAGCGTGGCCAGGGCGAACCCCTGTGCGGCCTCGTGCGGGGCGCCCTCCCGGCCGACGGCGTCGTGCCCGGTGGAGGCGGGCCCGGCCTGCCGCTGGAAGGGGTCCTGGAAGTCGGCGTCGGCCGATTCCATGTTCTTGTCGAGCGTGGCCAGGAAGAGATCGGACTTCGCCGCGAAGTTCGAGTAGACGGCGCCCTTGGAGAAGCCCGCTTCCCGGGCGATCCGTTCGAGGGTCGCCGCGTGGTAGCCCTCGACGGAGAACACGGCCCGCGCCGCGACGATCAGCGCCTCGCGGGTCTGCTGCTGCCGGTCCCGTCGTGAGAGGGGGTCGGGGAGCTGCGTCATCCCCCAAGCATAGATCGGCGCCTCTTGACGTACCGCGGGCATCCACATACTGTCAGTTTTCAGAAACTCACGGTATGTGGATCTGGCCCGAGGAGCTGACATGTCCCCCGACGTCCTGCGCATCACCGCCCTCACCCGCCGGTACGGGGCGGTGCTGGCCAACGACGACATCTCCCTGCGAGTGGGAGCCGGCGAGATCGTGGGGCTGCTGGGCCACAACGGCGCCGGCAAGAGCACGCTCGTCTCCCAGGTGGTGGGCCTGCTGAAACCGGATGCCGGACAGATCGTGCTCGGCGACACCGATGCCGTCCGGCATCCGGCCGCGGCCCGTCGGCACGTGGCGCTGCAGCCGCAGTCCCAGACCCCCATCGACGGCCTCACCCCGCGCACCGCGATCCAGATCGCCGGGCGTCTGCGCGGCCTGTCGCGGCGCGATGCCCGCCGCTCGTCCGAGCACCTGGCGGAGGAGCTCGACATCGGGCCCTGGCTGGACCGACGCGCCCTGCCCGAGGGCGCGGGGCTGTCCGGCGGGATCCGCCGGCTCACCGGCTTCGCGATGGCCGTCGCGGCACCGACGCCGCTCCTGATCCTCGACGAGCCCACCAACGACATCGATCCCTCCCGGCGACGACTGCTGTGGGACGCCCTGCGCCGCCGCGGCGACGAGGGCGCAGGGGCCCTGCTGGTCACCCACAACGTCGCCGAGGCCGAGCGGATCATGGACGAGCTGGTGGTCCTGGACCGCGGGCGCGTGGTCGCCTCGGGCTCCCCCGCCCGACTGCGCGGCACCCAGGACAGCGATCTGCGACTCGAGCTCCAGCTGACTCCCGGGGCCGAGGATCCCTCCGAGCTCGCGACGGCACCGCCCGTACGGCGCCGGACGCGCACCGGCCGCCGCACGCTGCTGACGCTCGCCGCCGACGACGCGGCGCGCGGCGTCGCCTGGGCCACCGAGCAGCGGGCGCGGGGGCTGCTCGAGGGATTCAGCCTGGCACCGGCGACCCTCGAGGACGCCTACCTGGCGCTGACCTCGCCCGGTGCCGCCATCGAGAGCTCCCAGCCCGTCCCCACCGATCCCCGCGAGGTGACCGCCCATGTCTGAGCCCGCCGTCCCGACGCCCCTGAGCAACCCGCCCCGTGCGAGTGCGCCCCACTGCCCGGTCCGCACCGGCGCGCTGACCGGGTTCCTCACCCTGATGCGCTGGTCGCTCGCGTCGACCGGGGCCATGCTCCCGCTGATCGTGATCATCCAGGCGACGCTCGCCGCCGGCATCATCATCGGCTTCGGCTTCGTGATCGGGGACATCACGCCGGCGGGGGCCCTGTTCCTGTCCACCGGAGCGCCCACGATCCTGCTGCTGACCATCGGACTGGTGATCGTCCCGCAGGGCGTCTCGCGCGCCCGGGCCAGCGGCGCCTTCGACTACCAGCGGGCCCTGCCCGTCGCGCGGCCTCTGCTGCTGCTCGTGGACCTCGTGGTGTGGGCGATGATCGCCCTGCCCGGGCTCGCGGTCGGGCTGCTCGTGGCCCGCCTGCGCTTCGACCTGACCTTCTCCTTCGACTGGCCGCTGCTGATCGTCGCCTCCCTGCTGGTCACCACGATGGCCACCGCCGTCGGCTACGCGATCGCGGTCTCCATGCCGCCGATGCCGGCGCAGATGACCAGCCAGGTGCTGGTGTTCTTCGTGCTGCTGTTCTCGCCGATCACCTTCCCGGCCGACCAGCTGCCGCAGTGGTTCCAGCTGCTGCACGACCAGCTGCCGATCCGACCGGCCGCCGACCTGCTGCGCGCCGGCATCGCCGCGCAGAGCTTCACCGCCGAGCTGCGGGACCTCGTCGTGCTGGTCGCGTGGACGTCCCTGGGACTGGCGGTGACGGCGCGGGCGCTGGTGCGACGGCGCTGAACACGGCCGCCCCGGGCATCGCACATGCGAGAGACCCCCGACTCCTGCTGCGACGAGCAGGAGCCGAGGGTCTCCGCGGTGGGCGAGCGGGGTGCCGCTCGGACGGACTCAGGCCTGGTGCGTGCCGGCCGAGCGCAGGTTCTGGCAGGCCTCGACGACGCGGGCGGCCATGCCGGCCTCGGCCTTCTTGCCCCAGGCGCGGGGGTCGTAGGCCTTCTTGTTGCCGACCTCGCCGTCGACCTTCAGCACACCGTCGTAGTTCTCGAACATGTGCGTGACCACGGGGCGGGTGAAGGCGTACTGGGTGTCGGTGTCGATGTTCATCTTGATGGTGCCGTAGTCCAGCGCCTCGGAGATCTCCTGCTCGGTGGAGCCGGAGCCGCCGTGCATCACCAGGTCGAACGGGCGCTCCTTGCCGTACTTCTCGCCGACGACCTTCTGGATGTCGTCGAGGACCTTCGGGCGCAGCTTGACGTTGCCCGGCTTGTACACGCCGTGCACGTTGCCGAAGGTGAGGGCGGTCAGGTAGCGGCCGCGCTCGCCCAGGCCGAGCTTGGCGGCCGTCTTCAGGCCGTCCTCGGGGGTGGAGAAGAGCTTGTCGTTGGAGACGTCGGCGGCCACGCCGTCCTCCTCGCCGCCGACCACGCCGACCTCGATCTCGAGGATCTTCTTCGCGGCGACGGACTTCTCGAGCAGCTTCTCGGCGATCTCGAGGTTCTCGTCGACCGGCACGGCGGAGCCGTCCCACATGTGCGACTGGAACAGCGGGTCCAGGCCCTTGCTCACGCGGTTCTCGAGGTCCCACTCGATGAGGGGCTCGACCCAGGTGGGCAGGACCTCCTTGGCGCAGTGGTCGGTGTGCAGCGCGACGTTGATCGGGTAGTTCTTCGCGACGGCGTGGACGTACTCGGCCAGCGCGATGGAGCCGGCGACGCGGTCCTTGATGGTGGAGCCGGAGAGGTACTCGGCGCCGCCGAAGGACACCTGGATGATGCCGTCGGAGCCCGCCTCGGCGAAGCCCTGCAGCGCAGCGGTGGCCGTCTGCGAGCTGGAGACGTTGACGGCGGGGTAGGCGAACTTTCCGGCCTTGGCCCGGTCGATCATCTCGTTGTACTGATCCGGGGTGACGACTGCCATGTGGCATTCTCCTTCGCTGAAGCAGTGGGCGACGGCCGGCGGTGAGGAGCACCGCGCAGGGCCGTCCGATCGCACCCATTGTTCCACAGCGACCCTGACGAGCCGCTGTCGGAGGTCCCCCGTGGACACAGTGCGCGGCGCGGCGTCGATGCAGCGCTCGGTGCAGCGTCGACGGAGCGCTCAGCGCAGCGGTCCCGGGGGCACCTCGGCGTGCTGCAGGATCCAGCTGTGCATCGCGATCGCGGCCGCCGCGGCGACGTTGATCGAGCGGGTGGAGCCGAACTGCGTGATGCCGACGACGAGGTCCGCGGCGGCGAGGATCTCGGGGCTGACCCCGGGGCCCTCCTGGCCCACCACCAGCACGGCGTCATGCGGCAGCGGGGTGCGTTCGATCGGCTGCGCCCCCTCCACGAGATCGATCGCGACGAGCGGGCGGCCCTGCTCACGGGCCCAGTCGATCAGGTGCGCGGCATCGGGGTGGTGGATCTCGTGCTGGTAGCGGTCGGTGACCATCGCGCCGCGCCGGTTCCAGCGCCGGCGGCCCACGATGTGGAAGGCGCCGACGGCGAAGGCGTTGGCGGTGCGCACCACCGAGCCGATGTTCGCGTCGTGCTCGAGGTTCTCGATCGCGACGTGCAGGCCGTGGCGATGATGGTCGAGCTCGGCGATGATCGCCTCGCGCCGCCAGTACCGGAACCGGTCCTCGACGTTGCGCCGGTCCCCGCCGGCCAGCAGCTCCGGGTCCAGGCGGGGATCGTCCGGCCAGGGCTCGGGGTGCGGGCCGACGCCGACCTCGCGGACCCCGTCGGCCCTGCCGCCGGCGTCGTCGCGGTCGGGAGGGGTCACCGCTCCTCGCCGTTCTCGGCGGCGCTCCCGGCCCCGAGCTCCTCGAGGTAGGCCTGGTCCGGATCGGGCAGGCCGAGCCTGCGGCGCCTGCGCTCCCGCAGGATCAGCCGCACCACGAACACCGCCACCACGAGCGCCACGACCGCGTAGGCCACATTGGAGAAGATGTCGGTGTACGGCTCGATGACGGTCCAGTTGCTGCCCATGTAGAACCCGATGGTCACGAAGATCGAGTTCCAGATCGCGCTGCCGGCGGCGGTGAGCAGCGTGAACATCCCGATCGGCATCGCGTACAGGCCCGCGGGGATCGAGATCAGCGAGCGGATCCCGGGGACGAAGCGGCCGAAGAAGATGGCCTTGTACCCGTGGCGGTCCATGAACTCGACGGACTTGTCGTAGTCGCCGACGTGCACCAGCGGCAGGCGGATCACGATCTTCCGCAGCCGCTGCGGGCCCAGCAGGCGGCCCAGCCCGTACAGCAGCCAGGCGCCGACGACGGAGCCCGCCACGGAGGCCAGCAGCATCGCCCAGTAGGAGTTGTTCGGCCCGGCGGAGGCCACCCCGGCCAGCGGCAGGATCACCTCGGAGGGCATCGGCGGGAACAGGTTCTCGAGGAAGATCAGCAGGAAGACGCCGAAGGCACCGAGGCTGTCCATGGTCTCGACCGCCCAGTCGACGATGTTCATTCAGGCTCCTCGCGCAGTGCGATCCGGTGGGCTTCGTGCAGGTGGGTCGCAGCACGCCGAGGGGTCCGTGCATGCCGACGGGCGGACTGCCGGGGCGCCGATCGGCCGCGCCCCTGATCCGCGCTCCATCGTAGGCGGCACCGCCCACCGCGGATACGACAGGCCCGTCACGTCCCCAGGACCTTCACTTCACCTGTTCCGCCTGCTCACGCCGCGGTGCGGGTCTACTCTGTCGCCATGACCTTCTCCCCGGATGCGGAGATCCGCTCCGACAACGTCTCCGCCTCGGGCCGCGGCGGCGGATCCCGCCTGCCCGGCGGCGGGCGAGGCGGGCGCGGGCTGCGGATCGGCGGAGGCAGCGGATGCCTGCTGCTCGTGGTCGTAGTGGTCTACGCCCTGCTGGGCGGCAACCCGCTGGACCTCCTCGGCGGCGGCACGGGCACGTCACAGGGCCCGGTCGCCGAGGGCGGCCCGCTGGAGCACTGCCTGGACGGCGCCGACGCGAACGAGCGGGACGACTGCCTGGTGCAGGCCACGATCGAGTCCGGCGACTCGCTGTGGGCGCAGCTGGCACCCGCCTCCGGCATGCAGTTCGTCGAGCCGCAGGGGCGGGTGTTCGACGGGTCGGTGCAGACCGGCTGCGGCGCGGCCACGGCCGACGTCGGCCCCTTCTACTGCCCCGCCGACGCGACCATCTACGTCGACGTCAGCTTCTTCGACGCCCTGTCGGGCCGGTACGGCGCCGACGGCGGGCAGCTGGCGAAGATGTACGTGGTCGCGCACGAGTACGGGCACCACATCCAGCACCTCTCCGGCGAGATGCAGGCGGCGGACCGTTCCCGGACCGGCCCGCAGTCCGAGGCGGTCCGTCTCGAGCTCCAGGCGGACTGCTACGCCGGGGTCTGGGCGCACCACGCGTCCTCGACGGTCGACGACGAGGGGCGGGCGATGCTCGCCCCGCTGACCGAGCAGGACATCTCCTCCGCGCTGTCCGCGGCGAGCGCGGTGGGCGACGACCACATCCAGCGCGACGTCGCCGGCGGCCAGGTGCGGCCGGAATCCTGGACGCACGGCTCCTCCGAGCAGCGCCGGTCCTGGTTCACCACCGGCTACGAGCAGGGCACGGTGCAGGCCTGCGACACGTTCACCCCGGAACGGGTGTGATCCCTCAGATCTCCAGCTCGGAGATGTCGTAGGCGGCGAGGTAGCGGTGCCCGGCGGCCTCGACGGCCTCGCGGGACGCGTCCGAGCGGTGGACGATCACGGCCACGGCGGCGATGTCCGCACCGGCCTCGGTGAGGGCCTCGCAGGCGGTGAGCACGCTGCCGCCGGTGGTGGAGGTGTCCTCGACAGCGACCACGCGACGGCCGGTGACGTCCGGTCCCTCGATGCGGCGCTGCAACCCGTGGGCCTTGTTGGCCTTGCGGACCACGAACGCGTCCAGGGGCGCGGTCGTCCCGTCGGCCGCGGAGGCGTGGAGGATCGAGGTGGCCACCGGGTCGGCGCCCAGGGTCAGCCCGCCCACGGCCTCGACGCCGGGGACCAGGCCCTCGCGGCGCAGCAGGTCGAGCATCACCCGCCCCACCAGCGGGGCGGCCTCGTGGTGGAGGGTGACGCGGCGCAGGTCGACGTAGTGGTCCGCCTCGGCCCCGGAGGACAGCACGACATGGCCGC
>CAZHSL010000132.1:0-6962 GCA_964535185.1 uncultured Corynebacterium sp. | reverse complement strand
GGCGCGCATCGCCGACGCCTTCACCGCCGCCCGCTACGCAGCGCCCCTGCCGGAGCCCGAGCCGGGGGAGGCCGAGCCCGGCGGTGCGGAGGCACGCCCCACCGGCCGAACGGTGCAGAGTAGGGGAGAAGACGCCTCCGATCCGCCCACTCCGCAACGCTTGGGCGAGGAATCGACCGCCGAAGCCACCCCCGGCGCGCATCCTCCGCTGCGCCGCGACGCGGACCTGCTCATCGAGCTGATCCGGCGCGTCCGCTGACTTCGGCTCGGCGAATGGAGCGTCACTGAGCGGTGTCGAACGCCGTCGGTGCGGTTCACCCCTTCACGGCCCCCTCTGAGAGCCCGGAGATGAAGTGACGCTGGTTGAACAGGAACACCAGGAGCACCGGAACCGTGACGATGATCGTCGCCGCCATGAGGGGCGCGTACTGGATGTTGCCCGATTGGCTGAAGCCCGTCAGCGCCAGCTGAACCGTTTGGCTCTGCGGCGAGGACGACACGACGAGCGGCCACAACAGGTCGTCCCACACGGCGGTGAAGGAGAAAATCGCGACCACCGCCACGATCGGCCTGGACAGCGGCAGGTACACTGACCAGAAGATCCTCAGCTCACCTGCGCCGTCGATCCGTGCGGCCTCCGCGAGCTCAGGGCTCATCCCCTTGTAGAACTGACGCACCAGGAAGATGCTCATCGTCCCCACCAGGTAGGGGATCGCCACGCCGCCGAGCGTGTCCACGAGCCCGCTCCCGCCGCGCCCCAGTAGATCGTTCCCGCCCGCGAGGGGGAAGTTCGAGACCATGAGGAACAGCGGGATCAAGGTGACGGCGACCGGGATCGCCGACGTGGCGATAACGAGATAGAACAACGCATTGCTGCCTCGGAAGGGTAGATGTGCGAAGGCGTAGCCAGCAGCGACGGTGATCACGCAATTCGTCAGCACCGAGAACAGCGCCACGACCGTCGAGTTCACGAAGGCACGCCCGAGGTTCCCGACCGTCAGCGCGGTCACGAAGTTCTCGAGCGTGGGGGAGTCGGGCCAGATCTTCACATCGCGGAATGCCAGCTCGGCTGGCGTCAGGGCGATGCTCACCATCCACAGGAACGGAAACAGCACGGCCAGCGTCGCCACCAGAAGGATCGCCATGTTGAGAACACGAATCCGGCCGGTTCTGGTCAGCCGACGGCGTCGGGTACGGATGGTCATCGTCGAGCTCATCGTTCCCTCCCTGCCCGCAGCGCGATCAGCGTCAGGCCCGCGATGAAGGCGAACAGCACGAACGCCATGGCGGAGGCGGAGCCCATTCTGCTGTAGTCGAACGCCTCGGTGTAGATCAGGTAGTTGACGGTGGTGGTCGAGTTCAAGGGGCCACCGGACGTGAGGACGAAGATCTCGGCGAAGCTCTGCGAGAGGTAGATGATGTCCATCGCGACGACATAGACCAGCATCGGTCGCAGCCCGGGGAGAGTGACGTGGCGGAATTTCTGCCACGCATTGGAGCCGTCAATCCCCGCTGCTTCGTACAGCTCCTTGGGGATCGTCTGCAGGCCGGCCAGCAACAGCACCATGTTGGAGCCGAGGGCCTTCCAGATCCGCATCACGGTGACCCCGTTCAATGCCGTATCGGGTTCGTTGAGCCAGCGCTGCGGACCCAGATCGACCATGGCGAGCAGATCATTGAACAGTCCGTTCTGGGAGTACATCCACAGCCAGATCATGCTCACCGCAGTGAGCGAGACGATGTGCGGGATGTACAGCGCCGAGCGGAACAGGCCTACACCCCGGAACGGTCGGTTGGCCAGCATCGCGAGCACCAGCGCGATCGCGACCGTCACCGGCAGCACCTGCAACGTGTAGCGCAGCGTCACCCAGAGCGCGTTGAGGAAGTCGGGATCAGCCAGCAGGCCGATGTAATTCTCGAGCCCGACGAAGGTCGGCGCGCCGCGCTGCAGCGGGCTGTACTCCGTGAAGCTCAGTATGAAGCCGTAGAGCACGGGGAGCAGTTGGAAGATGAGCACGTACAGGACCGCGGGAGCCACCAGGAGCATTCCGGCGCGAGCACGGACGTGCTGGAGAGAGCTGCGATGCCGGCGGTCCGTGCCGCCGCCGGTCGCGTCCGCCGCCCGCTCAGCCGGGGGTGACACCGATGAGGGAGTCGGGGTCCGTGACATCGAGGTCACTTGCTCTCGTCGAGGATCGGCTGGATCTCCTCAGCAGCGCCGTCGAGAGCCTCCTTGGGCGTGACCTGGTCGTTCAGCGCCTGCTCGATGTAGCTCGCGAGCGTGTCCCGGATCTTGGTCCAGCCAGGGACGTTCGGGTTCGGGCGGAAGTGCTCGGTGTTCTCCACCGCGGTGGCGATCGCGGGGTACTCCTGGACGTAGTCGCTCTCGACAGCGGACTTGCGGATCGGCACGTGACCAACGTTCTCCGCATACTGGTTGTTGAGCTCCTTGTCGCCCATGAGGGTCATGAACTCCCACGCGAGTTCCTTCTTCGCGCTATCGGGGTTCATCATGAGCCCCGTGGCGGCGCCGCCGAACGCCGCGGGCTCATGCCCCTCGAAGGACAGTACATCCATGAACCGCAGGTCGAGCTCGGGAGCGGCCTCCGCGATCTGTTTGAAGGTCGAGGGGTCCGCGAACAGCATTGATGTGTCCTCCGTGATCAGCGGCGACTGCGCCGGGGGCAGGCCCACCCAGGTTCCGCCCAGACCGTTGTCCACCGGGGCGTCACCCTGATACAGGCTCACGTACCACTCCAGGGCTTCGACGCCCTCGGCTCCGTTGAACGCCACGGCGGTGGAATCATTCGTGAACATCTCTCCGCCGTTGGCCCAGAGCATCGACGTGAACGCCTGCTGCATGCTTGCAGGCTGCGCGTCGAAGACCACGCCGGCGCGGGTGAGCCGGTCGCCTTCGCGCTCGGCCAACGCCTCCGCTATTTCCCTGAGCCCTTCGAACGTCGTTGGGGGATCGTCGGGGTTCAGTCCCGCCTCTTCGAAGTGTGCGGCGTTGTAGCCCACCTGGCGACCAGTGGCGGCGATCGAGTACATGTACGCGACGCCATCGACCGTTCCGCTGTCGATTCCGATCTGGAGATCGTCGAGCTCTGCCTGGTCGAGTTTCTCGTAGTACGAGGTCAGCGGTTCGACCCGATCGAAGCTGACCAGGTCTGCGACTGCGGCTGGGCCATGGCCGAACACGTCGGGGCCGGTCCCGGAGGAGAAGCCAGCGTTTAGACGAGTGGACATGTCGCCCCAGTCGATGAACGTGGAGGAGACGCCGCGGCCGGTCGCCTCGGTGAACGCTGGGATGAGCACGTCGTTGACGAACTCCTGTTCGGCAGGATTCGTCCCCGGGAACCAGACGACGAGGTCACCTCCGTCATCCTCAGTGGAACCCGAGCCCCCGCCGCCACAGGCTGATAGGAGCAGAGGAGCTCCCGCCAGCGCGGCTGAAGCCTTCAAAGCGGTGCGCCTACGAGCGTGGATCACGATGTTTCCTCTTCTCAGTGTCGTCGTCGACCGAAAAACTGGATGGGATGCAAGGCAGAGGTGCATCGGCTGCGCCCGCCGGAGCGGTACGTCCACTGCCCGGAGGCGTCAGCGACCGGTGTGGAGCGGAGAATCTGATCGGGTGCCGATACGTATCAGGTTGTGATCAGGAGCATAGGCTCCAACGGATAGCGTGGTCAATAGACCATCAGGCGGGATCCGCTCTTGAACGTCAGAGCTCTGCGGCCTAGGCTTAGGGGGTCAACTAATACGAAACAGGAGGCGCGGATGCGAGTTCGACAGCGTGACATCGCCCAGGCCGCCGGGGTGTCGCAGGCAACTGTCTCGCTCGTCGTCAGCGGTCGTGCCTCCGAGGGTGGGGTCTCCGCGATCACGCAGGCCCGAGTGCGGGCGGCCATGGAGGAGCTGGGGTATATCCCGGATCTTGCGGCGCGCTCACTGCGCGGGGGCCGCAGCGGACTCGTGGGTGTGTTCACCTACGAACCGGTGTTCCCGGCGCGCCCCGACGAGTACTTCCATGAGTTCCTTGTGGGCATCGAAGTGGGCGCGGCGGACTACGGGCAGGACCTCGTGCTGTTCTCTTCGACCCAGCAGGCCGACGGCCGGCGCAGCATCTATGCGGGAGGCTCCAGTCGGCTCCAGCATGCCGACGGCTCGATCATCCTGGGCATGTTCCGGGATGACGAGGAAATGTCCCGGCTCGTGCGCGAGAAGTACCCCTTCGTCAGCATCGGCCAGTACGACCCCGTCCCCGAGGCGGCATGGGTGGCTGTCGATTACAACCGTGCCGTGCACGCGATCATGGATGACCTGCACCGCGGCGGCCACCACCGGATCGCTTACGTCCACGGTGATGACCAGCGCCTTCCCTCCCTTGCCCGTCGTTCCGCGTTCGCGCGGGCCGCGGCCGGTGACGACAGCGTCTCCCTCGCCGCTCATGACCTCACGCCGGCGACTGTTGCGGAATGGAAGCGTGAGGGCGTCACGGCCGTGATGGCTGAGAACCCGCAGGCAGCCGAGGACGTGGAACGCTGTGTCTCGCGGAGCGGCCTGAGGATCCCGGACGACTTCGCCGCAGCCGCTCTCGAAGTGCCGATGCGCAGCGGGCGCGCGGCCGGCTGGTCGCATCTGATCATCCCCAAACGCGACATCGGGGTCCGCAGCGTCGCCGTGCTCAGCGCCATCCTCGACGGCAAGCTCCCGCATGACCACCACGAGACGATGCAATGCCTTCCCCACCACCTCGGAACTCTCTCCCCGATCGAATGATCGGCCGACGCCTCCCCGCACCTCGACCCCGGTCCGACGGTGTCCCCGTCGGCTGTCTACCTCACATGTCCAGCCCGACGACCCAGCGATAGGACGCAAAGATGCCCTCTCCCGTACAGCCCAGCCCAAGCGCCTCAGAACCGTCGGCCTCCGACATGTCTCCCTCCGAGCGCCACGCCGACCTGGTGGTCATCGGTGGCGGCCTCGGCGGCGTCGCTGCGGCGCTGACCGCCGCCCGGCTCGGTCTGCACGTGCTGCTCACCGAGGCCGATGCGTGGCTCGGAGGTCAGCTCACCGTGCAGGGTGTTCCGCCGGACGAGTCCAAGTGGGTCGAATCCCACCCCAATTCCGCCAGCTACGCCGAGTTCCGCGAACGGGTGCGTGAGCATTACCGCCGCCACTTCCCGCTCGCTGCGCCAGCCGCAGACGATCCGTTGCTCAATCCGGGCGCCGGTGGGGTCTCCCGGTTGTGCCACGAGCCCAGGATCGGGGCATTAGTGCTCGAGGAGATGATCTCGCCGCTGCTCTCCGACGGGCGTCTTGAGTGGTTGCGCGAGCAGGTGCCGGTCGCTGTTGAGCGGGATGGGGACCGCGTCCTGTCCGTGACCGTCCGTGATCTGTGCTCTGGAGACCTCTGTCGCCTTGCCGCCCCCCTGATCGTCGATGCCACCGAGCTCGGAGACCTGCTGGAGCTCGGCGGCGTCGACCATGTCATCGGAGCCGAAGCCCACAGCGAGTACGGCGAGCTGCACGCGCCTGAGACCGCTGACCCTCTCGACCAGCAGGCGATCACATGGTGCTGTGCCGTGGAGTGGGCACCCGGGCATGACGAGCTGGTATCGCGACCGGAGCTGTATGAGCGTTTTGCGACTGTCGTGCCGGACTTCTGGCCCGGCCCGCAGCTCTCGTTCGAGGACGTCCATCCCATCACGCTGGCAGTCCGGTACCGGCCGCTCTTCGTCGGGGACCCGACGGAGATGGAGGAGACCGCTCCTACGGATGATCTGTGGCACTACCGCAGGGTACGTTCACGAGCGCTGCTCGATCCGACAACCCCTGGCGGAGAGATCACCCTGGTCAACTGGCCGCAGATCGACTTCTGGGATCGCCCCTTACTGGGCGTGGACGACGAAGAGCGGGAACTCGCGGAGTATGAGGCTCGGCAGCTCACGTTGTCGTTCGTGCACTGGTTGCAGACCGAGGCCCCCCGTACTGACGACGCGAACGACGGAGTCGGGTATCCCGAACTGCGGCTCCGAGGGGATGTGATGGGCACGCTCGACGGGTTGGCGCGCCAGCCCTATATTCGCGAGGCTCGCCGGATCAGGGCCCGATTCACCATCACCGAGGAGCACATCGGTCGCGAGATGCGGGGTGAATTCGCTGGATCCGCGAAGTTCGCAGATTCTGTCGGCACCGGGCATTACCGTATCGACCTGCACCCCTCGACAGCGCAACGGAACTACGTCGACATCGACTGCTTCCCATTTCAGATCCCACTGGGCGCCCTGATCCCGAATGATGTCGCAAATCTCCTGCCGGCCAGCAAGAACATCGGCACAACGCACATCACCAATGGTGCCTACCGCCTCCACCCCGTGGAGTGGTCGATCGGTGAGGCCGTCGGTGCGCTCGCCGAGATCTGCCGACGGCACGGCGTCGATCCCGCTGCAGTGCATGAGAGCGCGGCGTTGACAGGCGAGCTCCAGTCCTTGCTGAGAAACGGCCTCGGCGTGCGTCTGGAGTGGCCCGAAGTGATTCGCAAGCGACTTCCGGAGGCGATGGAGCTAGCGGTGTGACCGACCTCGAGCGCCCCGCCGCAGTCGCTCGTGCACGGCTCCGGGCCATCCGGCGCTAGGTGGTGATGGGCTGACCCGTTCCACCTTGGGGAGCGCGGTGTTCGGAGCGGCACGCTGCTCAGCATTCTGGGTCAGCGCCAGGGAGCAGGGCCAGACACGGAGGAGCCGGGCGCCGGCTAGCTGCGGGGGCTGGGTGAGGAAAGGCACCGAGGCGAGGAGGGCGCCAGCCCCCGTTGAACGTTGCAGAGTTGGCGGACCGACCCCCGTGCTACCCCAACTCCGTCACGCTCGGGCGCGGAACGCCGACGCGCCCCGGCCAGCTGGCCGGGGCGCGTCGTGAAGTCGTCGATCGGGTGTCAGCCGTGGGTCGGCTCGTCGCGG
>CAZHSL010000131.1:0-6962 GCA_964535185.1 uncultured Corynebacterium sp. | reverse complement strand
CCGCCCACCCAGCGGTCCATCGGCGAGCTCGTCCAGTCCATCCGCGACGAGCTCCTCGGTGTCGTCCATCACGAGATCGACATCGCCAAGAAGGAGATCACGGCCCTCGCGGTCAAGGCCGGCATCATCGCCGCCTGCGCCGCCGTGCTGCTGTTCCTCCTGCTCTCGGCATGGGTGATGCTGCTGTTCGCCGCGGCCACCGGGCTCGAGGCGGCGGGGCTGCCCTACTGGGCCGCGTTCCTGATCGTCGCGGGCGTCTTCGTCGTGATCAGCGCCGTGCTGGGACTGGTCGCGTTCCTGGTCTCGAAGAAGCTCAAGGCCCCCGAGACCACGATCGAGACCGCGCAGTCCGCGGTCCAGGCCGTCCAGGGCAAGCGCCGCCGCAACGCCGTCTCCTACGACGACACCTTCGAGGAGCTCTACGGCAAGCAGGTCAGCGCCCGCACCGACTGATCGGTCCGCCGGCCGGGGCCGCCGCGCACGACCTGCGCGCCGTGGGTCATCGGTCCCGCCGGCTGGCAGTACCCTGGGGCACGTGACTCTCCAGCTGCACGACACCGCCACCCGCACCACCGCACCGCTGACGCCGGTGCGCGAGGGGGCGGTGTCGTTGTACGTCTGCGGCCCCACCACGCAGGGCGCGCCCCACCTGGGGCATCTGCGCACCTTCGTCGCCTTCGACGTGCTGGTGCGCTGGCTCGAGCGCAGCGGTCTCGAGGTCACCCACGTCCGCAACGTCACCGACATCGACGACAAGATCCTCGTGAAGTCCGCCGAGGCGGGCGCCCCGTGGTGGGCCTGGTCGCTGCGCTTCGAGCGTGAGTTCCAGGACGTGCTGGACCGGATCGGCAACCGCCGCCCCTCCTACGAGCCGCGCGCGACCGGTCACGTGACCGAGATGATCGCGCTGATGCAGCGGCTCATCGAGCGCGGGCACGCGTACGCCGACGGGAACGGCTCGGTCTACTTCGACGTCGCCTCGTACCCGGAGTACGGCGCGCTGACCCGCCAGTCCCTGGAGGACATGCAGGACGCGGGGGAGGAGATGGAGCCCGGCAAGCGGGACCGCCGCGACTTCGCGCTGTGGAAGGCCGCCAAGTCGACCGAGCCGGACAGCGCCTCCTGGGACACGCCCTTCGGGCGCGGGCGGCCGGGCTGGCACCTCGAATGCTCCGCGATGAGCCGCAAGTACCTGGGCGAGACCTTCGACATCCACGCCGGCGGCCTCGATCTGCGCTTCCCGCACCACGAGAACGAGCAGGCGCAGTCGCGCGCCGCCGGCTACGGCTTCGCCCGGCGCTGGATGCACTCCGGGGTGCTCACCGTCGACGGGATGAAGATGGGCAAGAGCCTGGACAACTTCGTCACCGCGGCCCGCGCCCTGGCCGAGCACCCCACCCCGGCGGTGCGTCTCGCTCTGGTCAGCGGCCACTACCGCGCCACCGTCGAGTACAACGCGACCGCGATGGCCGAGGCGGAGACCGTCTGGGAGCGTTTCCGCGCGACCGCCGTCCGGGCCGCCCGGCGGCTCGGGGAGCACCCGAGCACGGCGGCCGACGCGCCGCTGGAGGAGGTCGAGCTGCCCGCGGACTTCACCGCCGCGATGGACGACGACCTCACGGTCCCGGAGGCTCTCGCGGTGATCCATCGCGAGCAGTCCGCGCTGAACACCCTCCTGGCCGGGCGGGACGCCGCGGACCCCGCGGAGATCGCCGGCTCGCTGGGACGGCTGCGGGCGATGCTCGACGTGCTGGGCCTGGACCCGCTCGGTGCGCAGTGGGCACGGCCCGACGGCGCCGGTGGCGGCGAGCACGAGGCGCTCGACGCGCTGATCACCGCGCAGCTGGCCGCCCGGGAGGCGGCGCGCGCGGAGAAGGACTGGGCCCGGGCGGATGCGCTCCGCGATGCGCTGAGCGCCGCCGGGATCCGCATCGAGGACGGGGCGGACGGCGCCCGCTGGAGCCTCGGGACCACGAGCTGAAGGACTGAGGAGACGAGCGATGGCAGGCAACAGTTCGCGCCGCGGTGCGGTGCGCAAGGGCAAGAAGGGCGCGAGCGTCGGCTCCGGCGGCGTGCGACGCCGCGCCCTGGAGGGCAGGGGCCCGACGCCGAAGGCCGAGGACCGGCCGAACCACAAGGCGTACAAGGGTGCCTCGGCGCCCTCCGGCGGTGCACGCCGCGGGGGCGGGGGCAAGGGAGCACGGAAGTCGCCCGGCAGCGACCAGGTCGCCGGTCGCAACGCTGTGCTCGAGGCGCTGCGCGAGGAGGTCCCCGCCACCCAGCTGACGGTGATGGTCCGCGTGGACACCGATGAGCGGATCCGCGAGATCATGCGCCTGGCCGCCGCGCGCGGCCTGCCGGTCGCGGAGGCCTCCCGCACCGACCTGGACCGGATGACGGACCATGCCGTCCACCAGGGTGTGGCGCTGACGATCCCGCCGTACGAGTACGCGGAGATCGACGAGCTGATGCGCATCGCGGCGGACCGCTTCGAGCCGCCGCTGCTGGTGGCGCTGGACGGCATCACCGATCCCCGGAACCTGGGTGCGATCCTGCGTTCGGCCGACGCCTTCGGCGCGCACGGGGTGATCCTGCCCGAGCGACGCAGCGTCTCGATGACCGCGAGCGTGTGGAAGGTGGCCGCCGGCGCGGCCGGCCGCGTCCGCGTCGCCCAGGTCACCAACCTCAACCGCACCCTGACCTCCCTGAAGGAGAGGGGAGTGTTCGTGCTCGGCCTCGACGCCGAGGGCGATGTGACCACCCGCGGTCTCGAGCTGGGCACGCAGCCGGCGGCGCTCGTCGTCGGTGCCGAGGGCAAGGGGCTGTCCCGCCTGGCGCGCGAGATCAGCGACCAGGTGGTCTCGATCCCGATGGCCGGGCGCTCCGAGTCGCTGAACGCCTCCGTGGCCGCCGCGATCGCCCTCTACGAGATCTCCGGCGTCCGCGAGGGCCAGGGCCTGGGCTGAGCGGTCCCGGGCGCTGCGGCGTCCGCGGCGGGCGCAGCGACCGGTCGGCCGTTCAGCGCCCGCACCGGGATCGTCACGTGCGGCAGCGTCAGCTGGATGATGGGCCCGAGGCCGAGCGCGTAGACCACGGTGCCGATGCCGAGCGGGCCGCCCAGGGCCGTCCCGGTGATCAGCACGCTCAGCTCGAGCACGATGCGCACCGGCCCGACGGGCCGGTCCAGCACCCGGCCGAGACCCGTCATCAGCCCGTCGCGCGGCCCGGCGCCGAGCTGCGCGCCGATGTACACCGCTGCGCTGACACCGTTGAGCACCACCCCCAGCAGCATCATCGTCGCCGCGAGCGGGATCCCGTGCGCCGCGGGCAGCACGAGCATGCCCAGGTCGAGGCTCACGCCCACCCAGATCGCGTTCGCGATCGTGCCGATGCCGACGCGCTCGCGCAGCGGGAACCACAGCACGAGCAGCACGAAGCTCACGCTCACGCTGAGCGTCCCCACCGTGAGGCCGAGACGGTCCGCGAGCGCCGCGTGCAGGACGTCCCACGGGGCACCGCCCAGCCCGGATTCGAGCAGCAGGGCGAGGGAGAGGCCGAACCCGCTCAGGCCCGCCATCATCTGCAGGGCCCGCAGCGGCAGCCGGTCCACGCGCAGCTGGTCGCGCAGGGAGAGGTTGTCCAGCCGGGCGGCGCTCCGGCGACGTCCGCGGGTCATGGGATGGCCGGGCCCTCTCAGGAGTCGAAGATCGGCAGCGCCGAGGTCTCCGTGGTCACGAGCGACTTCTCGTCCGGCCGGTGGATGAGGACGTTGAGGATGTAGTGGCGCACGGTCTCGTCGAGGCTGACGTCGTGCCCCTCCCGCTCCGAGAGGAACCACTTGTGCTCGAGGATCTCGTGGAAGAACTCGGGCGGCTCGAGCTTGGAGCGCATGGTGCGGGGGACGGCGCGCACCACCGGCTCGTACTGCTGCTGGAGCCATTCGTGCGCCACGAACTCCTCGTCCTCGAGCTGCTGCTCCGTGTCGGCGCGGTACTGGTCGAGGTCGTTGAGCAGGCGCCGGGCCTGGTTCTCCTGGGCGTCGATCCCGGTGAGCCGCATCAGCCGCCGCGCATGGTGCCCCGCGTCGACGACCTTCGGCATGATCGACAGGCTGGTGCCGTCGAGATCCGTGGTGATCTCGAGCTCGCCCACGTCGAAGCCGAGCCGGTTGAGCTTCTCGATCCGGGCGGAGACCCGCCAGCGCTCGTCGGCGGAGAACCGTTCGCGGGAGGTGAGCGCCTCCCACAGCTCCTCGTAGCGGGAGATCAGGTCGTCGCCCACGTCGACGGGATCGGCCTCCGGATCGAACAGGTCGCCCGCCTGCAGATCCATCAGCTCGCCGATGATGTTCGTGCGCGCCAGGTCGAGATCGTAGTGGCGCTGACCGTCGGAGAGCTGCTCGTGGAGGGACCCGGTCTCGACGTCGACGAGGTAGGCGGCGAAGGCGCCCGCGTCCCGACGGAAGAGCGTGTTCGACAGGGAGACGTCGCCCCAGTAGAAGCCCGACAGGTGCAGCCGCACCAGCAGCACCGCGAGCGCATCGAGCAGGCGATGGGCGGTGTCGGGGCGGGAGACCTGGCTGAACACGGCACGGTAGGGCAGCGAGAACTGCAGGTGACGCGTGATCAGGACGGCGTCCAGCGGCTCTCCGGACGGCGTGGAGCGGCCGGAGACGACGGCGAAGGGCTCCACCGACGGGATCTCGAGCCGGCCCAGCACCCGCAGCATCTCGTACTCGCGCTGCGCGAGGGTGTGCGAGATCTCCTTGATGGCGAGGACCCGGCCCGAGACGCGTACGAAGCGCACGACGTGACGGGAGATGCCGCGGGGCAGGGCGGCGAGGATCTCGTCGGGCCACTGCTCGAGCGGCGTCTCCCACGGCAGGTCCAGCAGGGCCGGATCTGCGCGGGACGCGGTGATCTCCAGGGGTGCCATGGAGCCATTGTCTCCTGAGGTCGCGAGCTTCGCACGGTCGGCACGAGTTTTCACGTCATCTCGACGCGAAGGTCACGCCGTGCCCGCAGGAGCGGGCGTCGGAACCACGACGACGGGCGCCCGGCCGGAGCCGGACGCCCGTCGTACGGGGCACCGAGGAGGTCAGTCGCCGAGGCGCTGACCGCTCTTGGTGTCGAACAGGTGAGCGTGCTCCGGGGCGGGCCGGAAGTACACCGTCTCCCCCTTGCTCGGAGGACGACGCGCATCGACACGGGCGATGAACGGCTTGTCCGTCTCGTCGGCACCGGCGCGACGGCCGTAGATGAAGGCGTCCGCGCCGAGCTCCTCGACCAGGTCGACCTCGATGGCCAGGCCCTGGTTGTCGGAGGCGATCTCCAGGTCCTCGGGGCGCACGCCCACGGTCACCGTGGACTGGTCGGTCTCCGAGAGAGTGGAGCGGTCCACGGGCAGGACCGCACCGCCGAACTCGACGCCCTGATCGCTCAGCGGCGCCTCGAACAGGTTCATGGCCGGGGAGCCGATGAAGCCCGCGACGAAGACGTTGTTCGGGTGGTCGTACATGCGACGGGGGGAGTCGATCTGCTGCAGGACGCCGCGATCGAGCACCGCCACGCGGTCACCCATCGTCATCGCCTCGGTCTGGTCGTGGGTGACGTAGACCGTGGTGACGCCCAGGCGGCGCTGCAGCGACGCGATCTGGGTACGGGTGGACACACGCAGCTTCGCGTCCAGGTTCGACAGCGGCTCGTCCATGAGGAACACCTGGGGCGAGCGCACGATCGCACGGCCCATGGCCACACGCTGGCGCTGACCGCCGGAGAGCGCCTTCGGCTTGCGGTCGAGGTACTCGGAGAGGTCCAGGATCTCGGCGGCGTCCTCGACGCGCTTGCGGATCTCCGCCTTCGGCTTGCCGGCGATCTTCAGGGCGAAGCCCATGTTGTCCGCGACGGTCATGTGGGGGTACAGCGCGTAGTTCTGGAACACCATCGCGATGTCACGATCCTTCGGCGGGACGTCGGTGACGTCGCGATCGCCGATCAGGATGCGGCCGGCGTCGATCTCCTCGAGGCCGGCGAGCATGCGCAGGGAGGTCGACTTGCCGCAACCGGACGGGCCGACGAGGACGAGGAACTCGCCGTCGCCGATCTCGATGTCGAGGCTGTCGACGGCCGGGCGCTCCTGGCCCGGGTACACGCGTGAAGCGTTGTCGAACGTGACTGTTGCCATGGTGTTTCTCCTTCACCGGCAGGTACGTGCCGGACGGTCCGTTGTGAAGTGATGGGCGGCCGGCTCGAGTTCGTTCCCACAGGAGGTGCTCCTTCGCACCGGCTCGCAGAAGTGTAGCTCAGCTCTCATTCCCGCGGGGCACAGGCGCGGTCCGGGTCTCACCTGGCGGGACGGCGGGCCCGGGGGAGCGCCCGGATCCGCGCGGGCCGGCTGCGGGATACTGGGGCGGTGGACATCAAGGAGCTGACCCGGAAGATCCTCGACCGACGTGCGCGCAGCGGGGATCCCCTGCGGATCGTGCAGGCCGGGCATCCCGCCCTGCGCCGCCGTGCCGTGCCCGCCCGCGGCCGCCTCGCCCCCGAGCTGCTGTGCGAGCTGGCCGAGGCGATGACTGTGACGATGCGCACAGCGCCGGGCGTGGGGCTCGCCGCACCGCAGGTGGGGCTGCCCCTGAGCTTCTACGTGGTCGAGGACGGCTTCGCGAGCGAGCCGGGGGAGGACGCGGACGACGATCTGCTGGAGCGCAGGCCGCTCCCGCTGCGCGCCCTGCTGGACCCGGTGCTCGAGCCGATCGGGTCCGAGCGGGTCTACGCCTTCGAGGGCTGCCTGTCGGTCGACGGCTGGCAGTCGATCGTGCCGCGCTCGCGCCGGGTGCGGCTGCGCGCCGTCGAGCTGCTGCCGGACGGCCGGCTCGAGGACGTCGACGAGGAGCACCTGGGATGGACCGCCCGGATCCTCCAGCACGAGACCGACCACCTGGCCGGGACCCTCTGCCACGA
>CAZHSL010000130.1:0-6964 GCA_964535185.1 uncultured Corynebacterium sp. | reverse complement strand
GATGTGTGGAGCCCGCTTCCTCCTCAGTCGGCGGGTCCTCCGGTGACGCGTTGGATCCAGTATCGGACCCCTCTTGGAAAGACCGCTGTGGCGAGGCTGGTCTTTCCCTGGACGTCCGGCGCGGCCGCCGTCGATCAGCGGACTGACCAGGGCGCACGCGACCGCCGACCAGGCGGTAGATCAGCCGCCGACCGCGAACTCGACGCGCTCGCCGGCGGTGCCGACCGCGTCGGTGTAGGTGACCGATTCCAGCTCCGCGTCGGCCGGGACGTCCGCGTACAGCAGCGCCTCGCCCTCCTCGCCCGGGGCGATCCCGGAGATGGTGGAGAAGACGCCGTGCATCAGGCGGTACTCCGTGCCGTCGACGTCGACGAAGCCGAAGCTGTCCAGGCTCATCCCGATGTCCTCGTCGCCTGTGTTCGCGATGATCACCTTCACGCCGACGTACTTGCCGTTGGTGGTCTCCAGGGTGTCGGTCCCGGTGTCCAGCGTCGTGCCCTCCTCGGGCGGCGAGACCGTGATCTCGAAGGATGCGCCGGCCTCGGAGGTCGGGTCCTCCGAGGGCTCCTCGCTCGGCGTCTCGAGGGGATCCGCGGAGGTCTCCTCATCGGTGGGCTCGCCCGAGGGGTCCCCGCTCGGGTCCTCCGGGGAGGACTCGACGGTGGTGGGCCGGGCGGTGGGATCCTCCTGTCCGCCGCCGCCGGAGAACAGCCACAGGCCCACGCCTCCTGCCGCGATGAGCAGGGCGATCAGCAGCAGGCATCCGCACGCGATCCCCACGTACAGGCCCGTACGGCTCTTCTGAGGTGCCGCTGGGGGGAGGGGGCCCGCAGGGGGCATTCCGTAGGGAGCGCTCATGGTCTCTTCCACATCGATGTCGGGGGTGGTGATCACGGTAGTGAACACCTGTCCACGCCGCGATGGGGAGGACTC
Organism: uncultured Corynebacterium sp.; assembly: GCA_964535185.1. GTDB lineage: Bacteria > Actinomycetota > Actinomycetes > Actinomycetales > Dermabacteraceae > Brachybacterium. The sequence continues at coordinate 6,031 of CAZHSL010000130.1, read as the reverse complement.
CCCACGAGGGCGGGCCGCGCCCGCGGGGACCGGAGTGATCGAGAGGAATTTGTGATTTTCGCACGGTGTCGGAATTATGCTCGGTCACAGCGGACCGTTCCGGCCGCTCTTCGGACGACGACGTGCTCGCCCCCGTGAGCACACGAGGAGTCGAGAACCTTGCTGACCAGACTGCATGACGCACTGCGCCTGCGCACCTCGCCGGTGATCTTCTTCGGCTCGGCTGCGATCATCATCGCCTTCGTAGTCGGGACGATCGCCTTCACGGAGCCGATGGGGCGGGCCACCGATGCCGCTTCGAGCTGGCTGCTGACGAACCTGGGCTGGTTCTACATCCTCGGCGTCACCGTGTTCCTGGGCTTCCTGCTCTTCATCGCGGCGGGCCGCTTCGGCCGTGTGAAGCTGGGCCCGGACGACGAGCCGCCCGAGCACTCCGGCGGTGCCTGGTTCGCGATGCTCTTCGCAGCCGGCATCGGCTCGATCCTGATGTTCTGGGGCGTCGCCGAGCCCGTCAGCCATTTCGGTGATCCGCCGCGCGGCACCGAGCTCGGCATCGAGGGTGGGTCGCTGGCCGCCGCGCGCGATGCCATGAACTTCACGTACTACCACTTCACGCTGCACACCTGGACGATCTTCACACTGCCGGCGCTGTGCTTCGCCTACTTCATCCACAAGCGGAACCTGCCGCCGCGCGTGAGCTCGATCTTCCAGCCGCTGCTGGGTGAGGGCATCCACGGCCCCATCGGCAAGGCGATCGACATCATCGCGATCATCGGCACCATCTTCGGCGTCGCCGTCTCGGTGGGTCTGGGCACGCTGCAGATCAACGGCGGTCTGAACCAGCTGTTCGGGGTCCCCGAGAACAACGGCTGGAACCTCATCATCATCGGCGTGGTCTGCGGTCTCGCCCTGATCTCGGTCTCGGCCGGCCTCGAGAAGGGCATCAAGCTGCTCTCGAACTTCAACATCGTGATGGCCGTGCTGCTGATGTTCTTCGTGCTGTTCGCCGGCGGGGCGACGCTGTTCATCCTCAAGGGCACGTTCGAGTCGTTCGGCAGCTACCTGGTGAACCTGCCCGAGCTCGCCCTGTGGAACGACACCTTCGCGAACACCGGCTGGCAGAACACCTGGACCGTCTTCTACTGGGCCTGGACCATCACCTGGTCGCCGTTCGTGGGCATCTTCATCGCCCGCATCTCCAAGGGTCGCACCATCCGCCAGTTCGTCTCCGGCGTGCTCGCGGTGCCGGCCGGCTTCTCCGTGATCTGGTTCGGGATCTTCGGCTACGCGAGCTTCGACATCGAGCTGAACGGCGAGGGCGGCCTCGTGGACCGGGTGGTCGAACAGGGGGACATCCCCGGCGCGCTGTTCGCGTTCCTCGATCACTATCCGGCCGCGTTCTTCGTCTCCGTGATCGCGATCATCCTGGTGGTGATCTTCTTCGTCACCTCGGTGGACTCGTGCGCGCTGGTCACCGACTCGATGGCCAACGGCCACGAGGACTACAACCCGCTGGGTCAGCGCATCTTCTGGTGCGTGGCGATCGCCCTGGTCACGGCGTCGCTGCTGGTGTTCTCCGGCGAGGACGGGCTCACCGCGCTGCAGTCCACGATCATCCTGGTGGGCCTGCCGTTCTTCGTGATGGGCTGGTTCCAGATGTACGCCCTGCTGCGGGCGCTGAAGGAGGATGCCGGCGAGCTGCCCCCGATCCGCACCCGCGAGTGGGCGCAGGTGCTGCCGCCGGAGGAGTACGAGCGGCGCGAGGAGGACGACGAGTACGACACCGACGACTACGTCGTCGAACCGACCTTCACCTCCGAGGTGCCGGTGCTCACCGACCCCTACGAGGAGATCGAGGGCATCGACCTGGACTATCAGCCGGAGCAGGGCACCCTGCCCTCCCGTACCGGCAGCTCGACGGCCGATCTGCCCGCGGGCGGCCGCCCGCTGTCGCGCTGATCGGGGCCCGCCCGGCGCGGCACGACACGCTGACGGGCCGACGCCCGCGCGAGCGGTGCGTCGGCCCTTCTACGTGCCGGCCCGGCGGCGCCTGCGGCTCAGACCTCGCCGCGGTGCGAGTCGGCGCTGCGCCGGTAGTACGTCGCCAGCATCGCCCCGGAGAGGTTGTGCCAGATCGAGAAGATCGCGGCGGGGAGCGCGGCGGCGGGGGCGAAGGCGCTCGCGGCGAGGGTGGCGGCCAGGCCCGAGTTCTGCATGCCGACCTCGATCGAGGTGGTGCGGGAGGCGCGCTCACCCTGGCGCAGCAGTCGGGCGGCCCAGTAGCCCAGCAGGTAGCCCAGGCCGTTGTGGAGCACCACCGCGAGCAGCACGATCGCGCCGGCGGAGACGATCGCCTCGGTGGAGCCGCTGACCACGGCGATGACCACCAGGGAGATGCCGGCGACGCTGACCCACGGCAGGGCGGGCAGGATGCGGTCCACGAGCCGGCCGGCGAGCAGGCGGATCACGAGGCCGCCGATCACGGGCACCAGCACCATCTTCACGATCGACATCGCCATGGTGCCCGCGTCCACGGGCAGGTACGAGCCCGCCAGCCACAGCGTCAGCAGCGGTGTGAACAGGGGAGCGAGCAGGGTGGAGATCGAGGTCATCGTCACCGACAGGGCGGTGTCCGCCTTGGCCAGGTAGGAGATGACGTTCGAGCTGGTGCCGCCCGGGGCGCTGCCCACGAGGATCACGCCGACGGCCAGCTCTGCGGGCAGCTGCAGCAGCATCGCGATCCCGAGCCCCACCAGCGGCATGATCAGGTACTGGGCGACCACGCCGATGAGGATCGGCAGGGGCCGGCGCGCCACCAGCGCGAAGTCGGGCACCGTGAGCGTCAGGCCCATCGCGAACATGATGATGCCCAGGTAGATGCTGGTGAACTGCGCGAGGGACTGGCCGACGGAGGGCACGAAGAAGCCGAAGGCCGCGGCGGCGAGGATCAGGGCGGGGAAGACGGTCACCGCGATGCGGGCGGAGCGGTCCTCGGAGGTGCGAGCGGTCGCCGGAGCGGTGCCGCGCGCGTCCTCGGTTGTGGGGGAGGGAGAAGTCATGCCACGCATCGTACCGATTCGTGAGATGGGGGTCCGTCATGTGGACGGTCGTGGTCGTGGCCGCGGTCGTCGCCGCGGCTGTGCAGCGCCGCGTCGGCTGCGGGCGGCGGCCCGGGATCAGCTCCGCTGCCGCGCCGGGACCGGCCAGGCGTGGACCGGCTCGCCGGTGTCCACCGCGGCGCGGTAGAGCCGGGTCATCTCCGCGAGCGCCTCGGGGCGGCCGGCACCGCGCACCTCGAGCGAAGTGACGGTGTCGATCTGCCAGCGGGCGCCGTTGCGGCCGGTGCGGGCGCGCTCGGAGAGGATGCCGCCGTAGTGCGCGGCCACGTCCGCCTCCGCGCCGAGGCTCCGCAGCCCGTCCATGGCCTGCGGGATCAGGTGCTCGAGCAGGAGGTCCGCCACCCGCACCCGGCCCACCTTGGGCCAGCGCACCCGGGCCTCGAGCCCCCAGCGGGCGCACTGCTGGAACGCCTCGGCGGCCTGCTCGAAGCTCATCCGCGACCACAGCGGCCGCCGCTCGTGCACCAGGCAGTGGAGGATCCCGTAGAAGAAGGCGGCGTTGGCGGCCATGTCCGCCGGCGTCGGCCCCGCCGGCAGCAGACGGTTCTCGAGCCGCAGGTGCGGCACGTCGATGCCGGGATCGTAGATCGGCCGGTTCCAGCGCCACACGGTCCCGTTGTGGAGCATCAGCTCGTGCAGACGCGGGGAGGAGCCCTCGGTGAGCAGCGGCTCCTCGGCCATCTCCCGCGACTCGGGGATCAGTGCCGGGAACAGGCGCACGTTCTCCTCGAAGAGGTCGAACATCGAGGTGATCCAGCGCTCGCCGAACCACACCCGGGGGCGCACGCCCTGGGCCTCGTACTCCGGCGGCCGGGTGTCCAGCGCCTGCAGGAAGGTGGGGATGCGGGTCTCGTGCCACAGCCGCTTGCCCAGCAGGAAGGGGGAGTTCGCGGCCAGCGCCACCTGCGGGCCGGCGATCGCCTGGGCGGCGTTCCAGGCGTCGGCGAACAGCTCGGGCGGGACCTGCAGATGCAGCTGCATCGAGGTGCACGCGGACTCCGGCGCGATCGAGTCGAAGGTGACGTCCAGGCCGCGCCCCTTCCCCTCGCCCTCGATCCGCAGCGCGATCTCCTCGCCGCGCGCCTCCAGGACCGTCCGCTCGAGCGCCTCGTACCTCGCGCCCGGTGCACGCCACTCGTCGCCCGCGAAGAGCTCCTCGGTGATGGTGGGCAGGTGGCCGACGGGGACCACCCGGGCGCCCCGGGCCTGGGCCGCGGCGTCGGCCCGCGCGATCTTCTCGGTCAGCTCCTGCTCGAGGTCCTGCAGTCCGCGGCCCTGCGGGTGTGTGACCGGCAGGTTCGCCTCGAGGTTGAAGCGGCCGATCTCGTGGACGTAGTCCTCGTCGTCGAGATCCTCCAGCAGCAGGTCCGAGATCAGCGCGGGTGCCATGGTGTCCGCCCGGGCGAGGTTCATCTCGAGCTCGACGCCCACCGTCCCCTCGTTCACGAACTCGGCCGTGTCCAGGAAGCTCTCGAACAGGTCCAGGTTGCGCCGCAGCTCCCGGCGGTAGCGCGTGCGCTGGGAGCGGGTGTACTCGGTGCTGCCGATCTCGCGCCCCATGGCGACCTCCGGGAGTGAGCGGACGAGGAGGGCTCATCCAAGCACGTCCGGTCCGCGAACGGGAGCACGGGCCGGTGGCCGGGACGCCCGGTAGGGCGCTGCCGCGGGGCGGGCCCTGCCGCACGGGCGGCCCCCGCGCCCTGCCCCAGCCCGCTGCGTCTTAGCGACGCGCCGCCCCGTTCCCCCGATACCGACCGCCCACGAGCGATATCGGGGGAACGGATCGGCGCGCCGCCCGGGGAGGCGCCGCCCGGGGAGGCGCCGCCCGGGGAGGTGCCGCCCGGGGAGGCGCTGCTCGGCGGGGCATCGCCCGGCGGGGCGTCGCTCGGCGGGGGCCCGGCCCCGGGCCCCACCGTTGCCGGGGTGGGCGGGCAGGAATATCGTGGAGGGACCATTCGGTCGGCGAAGGAGCCTGCGATGACGAACCTGGAAGCACGCTACGACCACGTGATCATCGGCGGTGGGGTGGCGGCCGATTCCGCCGCACGGGCGATCCGCGACGCGTCGCCGGACGCCACCATCGCGATCCTCTCGGCCGACCCGCACGAGCCCGTCTACCGCCCCGCCCTGTCCAAGGACCTGTGGACGGGCGAGAGCGCGGACCCCGACAGCCAGGACCTCCGCACCGCCGAGGAGACCGGGGCGTCGCTGTTCACCTCCACCCTGGTCACCGAGCTGCTGCCCAACTCGCACGGTGTGCTCACCGCGCGCGGCAACCACCTGCGCTACGGCAAGGCGCTGCTGGCCACCGGTTCGTCGGCCCGCCACTTCCCGGGCGTGCACGACGACAGGGTCGTCTGCCTGCGGACCGTCGGCGACTACCGCCATCTGCGCACGCTGGCGACCGAGGGCACCCGGATCGTCGTGATCGGCGGCGGCTACATCGGCTCCGAGATCGCCGCGGGGCTCACCCGCACCGGCGCCCAGGTGACGCTCGCCCATGCCGGCCGCCACCTGCTCGAGCACATGTTCCCCGCCTCGCTCACCGCCCACCTCGAGCAGACCTTCGCCGACCACGGCGTCACCGTGGTGCCCGGGTTCCGGCTGATGGGGATCGGCACCGGGGAGGAGCTGATGGTGCATGCCGGAGCGGCGGAGTCCCTGGGCGCCGACGTCGTGGTGCTCGGCCTCGGCGCCGAGCTGAACACGAACCTGGCCGCGCACGCGGGCCTCGACCTCGATCGGGGCGCAGTGGTCGTGGATCCCTCTCTGCGCACCAGCTCGCCGGACGTGTACGCCGCCGGGGACATCGCGCTGTTCGACGACCCGCTGCTGGGGCTGCGCCACGTCGAGCACGTCGACCACGCCCAAGCCTCCGGCACCGTGGCCGGGAAGAACATGGCCGGCGCCGA
>CAZHSL010000129.1:0-7033 GCA_964535185.1 uncultured Corynebacterium sp. | reverse complement strand
AGGCCTGGTTCGTCTCCACCGCGCACACCCCGGAGGTGCTCGACCGGATCGCGGCCGTGCTGCCGAGCGCCGCGAAGGCCGCTGCGGGGGCCTGAGGTCCGGTCCGCGCCGCGCGGGAGATCACTCAGGGCCGTCGGGAGCGCGCCCCGGGCGTGAGCCTGGGCGCCTGCGACGCGCTCTGCGCCGGCGGCGGGCACAGCGTTTCTTCCACTCCGCCCGAGAGGACGACGTCGCGGCGGGCTCCGGGGTGGTGAGGGCGCGCGGGCGTGTGGTGCGACGGGTGCCGGTGCGGCTGGTCCACTCGACGGTGTGACCGTCCGTGGCGGACCGCCCGACACGGCGCACCGTGCGGGTCTGCTGCTCCTTGCCGTTGCAGTGGGCGCACAGGCCCTGCCCGTTATCGAGGGAGGTCTCGCCGCCGGCGGCGTGCGGGTGGATGTGATCGGTCTGCCGGATCGGCGCATCGCAGAACGGGCCGCGGCACACCTGGTCCCGCCAGCGGATGAATCTCGCCAGCGCCTCGGGGAACGCTCTCGCACGCGACTCGACCGCCACCAGCTCGCCGGTCAGCGGATGGGTGTACAGGCGCCTGATCACGGCGCGGAGCGCCGGCCCGTCCGGACCCATCGCCGCCTCGGCGCCATCGGCGAGTGCGGCGCACACTCCGTGCAGCTCCTCGCGCACCGCGACGGCGGGGACGGTGCCGTAGCCCTCGATCCGGGCGAGGTCCCCGGAGCCGGGATGGAGGAGGGCGCGGTCGGTGATGATGATGCCGATGTCGAGGGTGATCGGCTCCATGCCCGCCTCGCGGCCGATCAGGGTGTCCGCGAAGGAGTCCGCCTGGATCGCCTGGTGGCCTCGTCGGTCGCCGGCGGCACGCAGCCGCTCGGCCTCGTGGGAGAGTCGCTTCCTGATCAGCGTGGCGTCGAGGGCGCTCACGCGGGCGGAGACGGTGGCCATCCCGTGCTGCCCGCGCCGCACGGTGACGTGGCGCTCCTGCCGTGCTTGCTGGTGACGACGCTCCTGCCCGTCGGGATCGGCGGCGGCGATCGCGGCGGCGGTGGCGTCGTCCCACGTCTCGGAGCCCGCGCCGTCGAGGTCGGGCAGGCGGCCGGCGAGCTCTCGATCCGCCTCGAGGCGCTGTGCGGGGGTGAGCGGGGCGAAGGAGCGCGCGGTGGAATGTGCGACGGTGCTGGTGACCTGCGCGGAGGCGAGCGCGCTGAGCATCTCGGGCATGTCCGAGACCAGGCGGCGCTGGGAGGCGAGGGAGTGGGCCGCGGAGGCGGGTGATTTCCCGATCAGCATCGAGACCTCTCGCGCCGCCTCGCTCGCGGCCTCCCGCAGGAGCCTGCGCGTGGGAGGGACCTCGCTCTGCTCGTGCGCCTCGCGGGCACGCACCTCGGCCTGCTTCTGCAGGGTCAGCGACTCCGCGAGCGCCGTGACCGCACGAGCCTCGAGGGCGTCCATGGCGCTGCGCAGCTCATGGATCATGCCCACGACACCCTTGTGGGCGCTCGCGAGGTCGGCGTCGGCAGCGAACACGTGCTGCGGCCGCAGCGCGAGCTCCCGCAGCGTGAAGGCCCCGTCCCCCAGCATCGCGGTGAGCGCGTGCGGGCCCCCGGTGCGCACGGTCTCGACCAGCATCGGGTGGCGATCACCGGATGCCGGCTCGGGAGCCAGCGCGTCGAAGAACATGACCCCATGATTCACCTCACCACCGACAGATGAAAGCCCCGGACGGAAATGTGGATAACCTCCCGTGGGGAGGAGAGGTCGGCTGCGGCACGCCGACAGCGGAGACCAGCCGCGCAGTTCACAGCGACATCTGCATCGACGTCACCGCTGCAACAGAACACCTTCGGAAATGTTCGCTGAATTCGCCGCATCGTCCACACAAGAATGTGGACGACCCTCCGCTGTGGAGGAACGATGAGTGCACCGATATGACCCCCGGCGGCCCCCGACCGGCGACCCTCTGCGACCCTCCACGACGCACTGCGTCGGTCCGTGACAGGACGTTCGACAGCGCCGGCCGCCCTCCGCCACGCTGGTGGCAGTCGGCCCCGCCGGCCTCACGCTCCGTAGCTCAGCCCGGTAGAGCAGCTCCCTCATATGGAGCCGGTCGCAGGTTCGAACCCTGCCGGAGCGTCCCTCGTCCGCAGTCTCCCGCCGGCCCCGCGCCGCCTGTCGGCCCGACGCCGCCCCCCGCCTGTCGGCCCGACGCTGCGTCCCCGCCCGTCGGCCGCACCCCGTACGCTCGCAGCAGCCGACCGCCGCCGCGGCCGGCTCCGCCCACGACCAGCGAGGTGCACCATCGCACGCAGAGCCCTCACCACCCCCGCGCCCGTGCTGGAAGCGCTGGTGCTGCCCGCGCTCGAATCCGCCCACGGGGAGCAGCTCACCGCCCACGACCTCCATGACGGGCTCCGCCTCGAAGGGGACGACCTCAGCGGCCGCGACCTCACCGGCGCGAACTTCAGCGAGTGCGAGCTGATCGACGTCACCGCCCACACCACGATCCTGCAGCACACGCGGCTGATCGAGACCCGGATCGAGCGCATGAACGCCCCCGTCCTGGACGCGACGCGCTCCACCTGGCGGGACGTCGAGCTGAGCGGATCGCGACTGGGCGCGCTGGACATCTACGATGCCGAGATCCGCAGCACCCGGATCACCGGCTGCAAGGTCGACTGGATCAACCTGCGCTCGAGCACCCTCGAGGACGTCCTCGTCGAGGACTGCACCATCGAGGAGCTCGACCTCTCCGGTGCCACCGCCTCCCGCGTCGCGTTCACGAACTGCCGGGTGGGCAGTCTCGCCCTCGCCCATGCCCGGCTCGAGGACGTGGACCTGCGCGGGCTGGAGATCGGCTCGATCGGCAACCTCGAGGGGCTCGCAGGAGCGACCCTCGATGCGCAGCAGGTCACCGCGCTCGCCCCGGCCTTCGCGCACCACCTGGGGATCCGGCTCGAGGGCTGACCTCCCGCCGCGCACAGCAGAACGCGGGCCGAGGGGATCCCCGACCCGCGCCTGATGTCGCGATCGTACGCTCAGCGGCGTCCGCTGAGGCGCTGTTTCCTCGCACTGATCTCGCCCGTGTCGAACCCGGCCAGGTGCAGGCCGCCGTGGAAGCGGGCGTGCTCGATCTTCACGCAGCGGTCCATCACCACGTCCAGACCGCCCGCCTCCGCGATCGCGGCGGCCTCCTCGTTCCAGGAGCCCAGCTGCAGCCACAGCGCCTTCGCCCCCACCCCGACCGCCTCGCGGGCGACGCCCGGCAGGTCGGCGTCCCTGCGGAACACGTCGACCACGTCGGGCACCACGGGCAGGTCCGCGAGCGAGCCGTAGGCCGGGCGGCCGAGGATCGACTCGGCACGGGGGTTGACGAAGTACACCTCGTAGGGCGTGCTCGAGAGCAGGTAGGTGCCCACGAAGTAGCTGGCCCGGGCCGGGTTCGCGGAGGCGCCGACGATCGCGATCGACCGCGCTCGGCGCAGGATCGCCAGCCGCTCGGGGGCCGACGGGCCCTGCCACGTGCGCACCGACTCTCCCGCAGCCGACGGCACCGACGCGCCCGCCGGCGCCGCGCAGGCCGCTCCCGCTCCCTGGATGCTGATGCCGCTCATGCCTGCTCCTCCCGTGTGCGGCCGGTCGCCGCGGTGATCGCCTGGTCGAGGTCCCACAGGATGTCCGCCACGTCCTCGAGCCCCACCGAGATGCGGATCAGGTCGGGCCGCACGCCGCCGGCGACGAGCTGCTCGGCGGAGAGCTGCCGGTGCGTGGTCGAGGCCGGGTGCAGCACGAGGGTGCGCGCGTCGCCGATGTTGGCCAGGTGGGAGGCGAGCTGCAGGTTCGCGATCACCTGCTCGCCCGCGGTGCGGGCGGCGGCGGCCTCCTCCTCGGCGCTCGCGAACTCGCCCGTCGGCCGCACGCCGAAGGCGAAGACCGAGCCGGGCCCGAGCGGCAGGTACTTCCGCACGCGCTCGTGGTGCGGATGGGACTCGAGGCCCGCCCAGGTCACGAACGCGACCCGCGGGTCCGCCTCGAGCCACTCGGCGACGGCGCGCGCCCCCGCCAGGTGCGCGTCGATCCGCTGCGGGAGCGTCTCCACGCCCTGCAGCAGCTGGAACGCGGCCTGCGGGGACAGGGACGGGCCGATGTCGCGCAGCTGCTCGGAGCGCAGCTTGGTGAGGAAGCCGTACTCGCCGAAGTTGTCCCACCAGCGGATCCCGCCGTAGGAGGCGACGGGCTCGGTCATCGACGGGAAGTTCCCGGCTCCCCAGTCGAAGCGGCCGGACTCGACCACCACGCCGCCGAGGGTGGTGCCGTGCCCGCCGAGGAACTTCGTCGCCGAGTGCAGGACGATGTCCGCGCCGTGCTCGATCGGCCGCACCAGGTACGGGGTCGCGAGGGTCGCGTCGACCACGAGCGGGACGCCGTGCTCGTGGGCGAGGTCGGCGAGCGCCTCGAGGTCCGCGATCTCCCCGGAAGGGTTGCCGATGACCTCGACGTACAGCGCCTTCGTCTCCGGCCGGAACGCGGCGCGGTAGTCCTCCGCCTCGGAGGAGGCGACGAAGGTGGTCTCCACCCCGAAGCGGCGCAGGGTCACGTCGAGCTGGGTGACGGTGCCGCCGTACAGCTGGGCGGAGGCGACGATGTGGTCGCCGGCCCCGGCGAGCGCCGCGAAGGTGATGAACTCGGCGCTCATCCCGGACGCGGTCGCGACCGCCCCGATCCCGCCCTCGAGCGAGGCGATGCGCTCCTCGAAGGCGGCGACGGTGGGGTTGCCGATGCGGGAGTAGATGTTGCCGTACTTCTGCAGCGCGAACAGGTTCCCGGCGTCGTCCGCGTCGTCGAAGACGAACGAGGTCGTCTGATAGATCGGGACGGCGCGGGAGCCGTGCTGGGCATCCGGCGTGCCGCCCGCGTGCAGGGCGCGGGTGCGGAAGCCGAATCCTCCGGCGGGGGCCGACGGCGCAGGGGCCGACGGGGCAGGGGCGGTGGTCACGGGGTCCTCCTGGGTCTGCGTGCTCATGCGGGGACGGCCGCCTTCGCGGCGGCGCCCGCCTTCGCGGGGTGATCGGCCGGGAGTGTCTCGTCGGCCGCGCGCGCGGCCTCCTCGGCGCTCACGCCCGGCACGACGGGGAGCAGGTCGGTGTTCAGCTCGGTGCCGCGGGCGCGGGCGAGGTCCTTCTCCTTCTCGCGCACGATCGGCAGCACGTCGCGGCCGAAGGCGGCGACCTCCTCGGTGAAGTGGAGGTAGCAGGTGAGCATGAGGTTCACGCCCACCTCCTTGAACGCGATGATGCGGTCGGCGATCTCCTCGGGGGTGCCGATGAGGCGCGTCTTGAAGCCGTCGTTGTACTGCACCAGGTCCTCGAAGGTGGAGTCGGCCCACATGCCCTTGCCGTCCTTCGTGGAGGCACCGGCCTCCTGCACGGACTGGCGGAAGCCCTCGACGGCGGGGCGGTGCGCCTTGGCGACGATCTCGCGCAGCGTCTCCTCGGCCTCCCGGCGCGACTCGCGGGCGATCACGAAGCCGTTCAGGCCGAAGCGCGGCGAGCGCCCGGCCTGCTGCGCGGAGGCGAGCACGCCGGCGACGTTCTCCTCGTAGCCCTCGAGGGTGCGGCCGTTGGAGAAGTACCAGTCCGCGACGCGGCCGGCCGCGGCCTGGGCGGCGGTGGAGTTGCCGCCGAAGAAGATCTCCGGGTGCGGGCGGCCGGGCACGTCGACGGGCTTCGGGTTCAGGGTGAAGTCGTCGATCGCGTAGTACTGGCCGTCCTGGCTGTACCCGTTCTCGGTGAGCAGTCCGCGCAGCGCGGAGATGAACTCCTCGGTGCGCACGTAGCGCTCGTCGTGCTCGAGCCAGGGCAGGCCGAACTTCACGAACTCGTCCTTGAGCCAGCCGGAGACGATGTTGACCGCGGCGCGGCCGCCGGAGAGGTGGTCGGCGGTGATCAGCCACTTGGCGAGCACGCCGGGATGCCACATGCCGGGGTGGAAGGCCGCGATCACCTTCAGGCGCTCGGTCGCGCCGAGCAGGGCGAGGGAGAAGGCGGAGGCCTCGTGCTGCTTGTCCGCGCCGTAGCTGGCGGCGTAGCGGGTCTGCGTCAGCGCATAGTCGAAGCCGGAGTCCTCCGCGATCTGGGCGAGGCGCGAGTTGTAGGGCAGCTGCCAGTCGGTGCGCTGCTCGATCGTGGAGACGACGAGGCCGCCGGAGACGTTCGGCACCCAGTACGCGAACTTCAGCGGCGTCTCGAAGGTCGAGGCGGGGACGGTGAGGGACATGCTTCCTCCAGGGGGACGGCGGGATCGGTGCGTGATGGCGGGGCGGGCGGCGGGCCGCGAACGTTTCCCCCGTGGAGGACCGATGCCGGCCCGTGCATGGGTCCTGGACGGGGGAAACCTCAGCGGGGCGAGGTGCTCGGGTCGGCGAGGCCGGGGAGGGGCGAGGGGCTCGGGTCGGGGCGGGGTGGCAGCGGGCCGACGGCCGGGTCGTCGGCCGGCAGCGCCGCGAGCACCGCGGCGACCGTACCGACGGCCTCGGGATTCTGCAGCGAGGTGACGTCGCCGAGCGGCTCCGGCGTCACGCCCCGACGGCGCTCCCGTTCAGCGTGGACCAGCTGCGCGAGCAGGCGGCGCATGATCTTCCCGGAGCGGGTGCGGGGCAGGTCGGGAACCGCGATCACGTGCCGGGGCTTGGCGATCGGGCCGATCTCGCGGGCGACCCGCTCGCGCAGGGCGGCCACGTCGAGAGCCGCCGAGCCGGCCGCGCCCCCGGGGCCGCCCTCGTGGGTGGCCCCGGTCCCAGGGCTGGCGGCGGGGATCACGAACACCGCCACGGCCTGCCCGGTGAGCGCGTCGTCCACGCCCGCGGCGCCCGCCTCCTGCACCGAGCCGTCCGCGACGAGGGCCGACTCGATCTCGATGGTGGACAGGCGGTGCCCGGAGACGTTCACGACGTCGTCCAGACGGCCCAGGATCCAGAAGCAGCCGTCGGCGTCGACCGTGGCGGAGTCCCCGGCGACGTAGT
>CAZHSL010000128.1:0-7060 GCA_964535185.1 uncultured Corynebacterium sp. | reverse complement strand
GCGACCTTGGCCCGCACGCCGTCCTTGTCGTGGCGGCGGAAGTCGATCACGCGGTAGGCCCGCTTGTGGCCGCCGCCCCGGTGACGGGAGGTGATGCGACCGTTGTTGTTGCGACCGCCGGACTTGGACAGCGGACGGACCAGCGACTTCTCCGGCGTGGACCGGGTGACCTCGACGAAGTCGGCGCCACTCGAGCCACGACGACCGGGCGTGGTCGGCTTGCTCTTACGAATTGCCATGTGGGTTTCCCTCAGACTCTCTTCGGCTCCTCGGACATCGGCCGCCTCAGGCGACCGACCCTCCGAAGATGTCGATGGCTCCGTCAGTCAGGGTGACGATGGCGCGCTTGGTGTCGTTGCGCTTGCCGGTCCCGAAGCGCGTGCGGCGCGACTTGCCCTGACGGTTGATCGTGTTGACCGAGTCGACCTTGACGTCGAAGATCTTCTCGACGGCGATCTTGATCTCGGTCTTGTTGGCGTCGGCAGCCACCAGGAAGGTGTACTTGCCCTCGTCCATCAGCCCGTAGCTCTTCTCGGAGACCACCGGGGCCAGCAGGACGTCGCGGGGATCCTTGTTCAGCGAGGTCACTTGGACTCCTCCTCAGCCGGGGTGGACTCCTTGACGGCGTTCACGAAGCCGGCGGCCTTGGCGGCCTCCGCGGTCGTGAACCAGACCTCGGCCTTGGTACGGCCGTACCACGGGGAGTCCGGGGTGTGGAACTTCATCGAGCCCTGGTTGCCCTTGATGGTGAAGCCCTCGGGGGCGGAGCCGTCGGCCATCGGGGCCGCGGATCCCTCGCCGAAGGGCGCCTCCGCAGCGGCCGGGGCGGCGGCGCCAGCCGGCGCAGCCTTGGCAGCGGCGAAGTTCGAGGTGGGCAGGGCCAGGGTGGCCTGGGCCACGAAGTCCTCGAGCGCACCGGCGGTGAAGACCACGTCGTCACTGAGCATGACGTCGTAGGTGTTCACCTGATCGGCGTACAGGACATGGGTGGTCGGCAGGTTGCGCGTGCTGAGCGCGCCCAGGTCGTCGTCGCGGCGCACGACCACCAGCAGGTGGCTGCGGTCGGAGACGTTCGACAGGGTGCGGCGCACGGCCTTGGTCGACGCGACATCGCCCTCCAGGAGCGAGGACACGACGTGGACGCGGCCGTTGCGGGCCCGATCCGAGAGGGCTCCGCGCAGGGCGGCGGCCTTCATCTTCTTCGGGGTGCGCTGGCTGTAGTCACGCGGGACGGGGCCGTGGACGGTGCCGCCGCCGGTGAACTGCGGGGCGCGCAGGGAGCCCTGCCGGGCACGACCGGTGCCCTTCTGCTTCCAGGGCTTCTTGCCGCCGCCGCGCACCTCGGCGCGGGTCTTGGCCTTGTGGGTGCCCTGGCGGCCGGCCGCCTGCTGGGCGACGACCACCTGGTGGATCAGGGGCACGTTGGTCTGCACGTCGAAGATCGACGCGGGCAGCTCGACGGAGCCGGACTTCTTGCCGGCCGGATCGAGCACGTCGACGGTCAGATTCGCTGCCATCGGGCTCAGGCCTCCTTCGCGGGGCTCTTGACAGCCGAGCGGACCAGCACGAGGCCGCCCTTGGGGCCCGGGAGGGCGCCCTTGACGAGCACGAGGCCCTTCTCGACGTCGACCGCGTGAACGGTCAGGTTCTGGACACTGGTGCGGTCGCCGCCCATGCGGCCAGCCATGCGCTGGCCCTTGAACACGCGACCCGGGGTGGCGGCGCCGCCGATGGATCCGGGCTTGCGGTGGTTGCGGTGCTGGCCGTGGGTGGCGCTGACACCGGCGAACCCGTGGCGCTTCATGACGCCCGCGGTGCCCTTGCCCTTGGAGGTGCCGACGACGTCGACCTTCTGGCCGGCCTCGAAGATCGAGGCGTCGATCTCCTGGCCGAGCGAGTACTCCGCAGCGTTCGCGGTGCGCAGCTCGACGAGGTGACGGCGCGGGGTCACGCCGGCCTTCTCGAAGTGGCCGCGCAGCGGCTGGGAGACCTTGCGGGGGTCGATCTGCCCGTAGGCGATCTGCACCGCGTCGTAGCCGTCGGTCTCGACGGAACGGATCTGGGTGACGACGTTCGCACCGGTCTGCACGACGGTCACGGGAACGAGCTTTCCGTCCTCGTCCCAGACCTGGGTCATGCCGAGCTTGGTGCCGAGCACGCCGGACACCGGAGCGGCCTTCTGGCCGGTCAGTTCGTTGCTCATGTCCACCACCCTCAGAGCTTGATCTCGATGTTGACGTCCGCCGGCAGGTCGAGACGCATGAGCGAATCCACGGCCTTCGGCGTGGGATCGACGATGTCGATCAAGCGCTTGTGCGTGCGCATCTCGAAATGCTCACGGGAGTCCTTGTACTTGTGGGGCGAACGGATCACGCAGAACACGTTCTTCTCCGTCGGCAGCGGCACCGGGCCCACCACAGTCGCGCCAGCGCTGGTGACCGTCTCGACGATCTTGCGCGCCGAGCTGTCGATCACCTCGTGGTCGTACGACTTGAGCCGGATGCGGATCTTCTGTCCCGCCATGGCGTCCTGTCTCTCTTCTCGTCTGTCATGGATGCAGCCGGCCCGCGACACCCGAGGACGGGCGTGTCGGCCTCCGCGGGGCGCAGGAGCCCAGCATGAAGCCACCGAGGATCGGCTGCGTCTGCGACTGATCCCTGCGGCGATGCGCGCTCCGCGCCATGGGGCGCGGTTCGCATCCTCGGGACGGGCCTCATCCGGTGATCATTCGCCGAGGAGATCCTCGGAGAACGGAACCGGGCATGTCGGCCCGCGCAGACAACTCGAACAGTCTGCCAGAGACGCGCGAGGGCGACAAGGCGGGCCCGGGTGCACCCCATCACATCGGGGTGCACCCGAGCCCGCCTCGCCCTGCGTCGGGGCCCCTGCATCCGGGATCCCCGCGTCCAGCGGCCCCCTGCGCTCAGGGAGCCCCGGCGCTCACGCGCCCGTCGGCCGACGGAGCGGCGCTCACTTGTCGGAGCCGCGCGAGACGCCGCCCTGGAGCTGGCGCTGGAAGAACACGTAGACCACCAGCACCGGCAGGATCGTGATCGTCACGGCCGCGAACATCGCGCCCCAGTCGGACTCGTAGCCCTGCTGCGCCTGCATGTTCGCCAGGCCCTGGGCGAGCACGAACTTGCTCTGGTCGGTGTTGAGCACCACCGGCAGCAGGAACTGGTTCCACAGGCCCAGGAAGTTGAAGATCGTGACGCTGGCCAGCCCCGGAGCGGCCATCGGCACCATCACCTGGAAGAACGTGCGGAAGTCCCCGGCCCCGTCGATCGCCGCCGCCTCCGCGATCTCCTCCGGGAGCTGGCGGAAGAACGCGTAGAGGAAGAACACGGTGAACGGCAGCGCGAAGCCGGCGTAGGCCAGGATCAGGCCGATGTACGTGTTGCGCAGCGAGAGAGACTCCAGCACGAAGAACAGCGGCACGACAGCCAGGAACAGCGGGAACGTGAGCCCGCCGATGAGGCCGTAGTAGATCAGTCGCCGCCCGGGGAAGGAGTAGCGCGCCAGCACGTAGGCGCACATGGCACCCAGCAGCATCACCAGGAACAGCGCGCCGCCCACGACGATCAGCGTGTTCCCGAAGAAGCGACCGATGCCGGCCTCGGTCCATGCGTTGACGAAGTTCTCGAAGCTGAGCTTCTCCGGGAGGCTGAACGGGGAGGTGAGGATCTCCCGCGAGTTCTTGAACGAGCTGTAGAAGGTCCACAGCAGGGGCAGGACGACCAGCAGCGCCCAGATCGTGAGGATCGTCGTGGAGACGGCGCTGAACGTGCGGTCCCCGCCGGAGAGGCGCTGGAGCGAGTTCCCCTCGCGACGCCCGGCCGGGCCGGGCGTCGACTCCGACACGGGTGCCGTGGAGGTGTCGGCAGCACTGCTCATGGCGTCTCATCCTTCCGTCGGAAGCCGAACAGGACGATCACGGCCATCAGCATCGTCACCAGTGCCAGCACCACGCCCATGGCCGAGGCCAGACCGAACCGCGAGTCGTAGAACGCGGTCTGGTAGAGGTAGCGGGAGATGACCTCAGCGCTCTTGGCGGTGCCGCCGTTGGGTGCCATCACCTGGACGTACACGAACATGTCCAGCGCGACGATCCCCATATACACCGCGGCCGTCGAGACGTTCTCGCGGATCATCGGCATGATCACCCGCACCGACAGCCGCAGACGGCCGCAGCCGTCCAGACGCGCCGCCTCGACGATCTCCGCCGGGATCGAATGGATGGCGGCCACGAAGAGCACCATGTAGAAGCCCAGCAGGTTCCAGACCACCGCCAGGACGATCGCCGCGAGGGCGAAGTCCGGGTCCCCGAGCCAGGCGATCCCCGGGTCCAGCCCCACGAGCCCCAGCGTGCCGTTGAGCAGGCCGCCGTTGGGCGAGTAGATGAACGCGAACAGGATGCCCACCACGACGGCCGGGATCACGTACGGGAAGAAGCTCACGGTGCGGAAGAAGTCCGCGCCGCGCACGCCGCGGATCTCGCCGCGCGAACTGCCGCCGACGGTGACCAGCACGGCCAGGGCGAAGGCGAGCACGATCACGACGGTCGGCAGGACCACCAGCAGGACCAGGTTGTTCGTCAGAGCCTTGAGGAAGGTCGGGTCCTGGAAGAGCGTGACGTAGTTGTCGAGCCCGATGAACTTCGGGGCCGCCGCGAGACCGCGCCAGTCGGTCAGCGAGTAGTAGACCGCCTGCGCGACCGGCCACACGACGATCACGAGGTACAGCAGCAGCGGCAGCCCCAGGAACACCGCGAAGAAGAGCAGACGCGACGGGGAGACCCCCCGCCGCGCCCCCCGGCTGCGCGGCGGCGCGGCCGGGGAGGCGGGAGCGGGTACGGCTGCCATCACTCGGCGACGTCGAACTTCTCGATGCTGTCATCCTCGCGGACGGCGTCGATCAGTCCCTGTTCGCGCTCGCGCGCCTGCTCGGCCGTGAGGTCGCCGCTGAGGAACTCGGTCCACAGGGTGACCGTGTCCGGGCCGAGCCCGTACCAGTCGCGGTAGTTGAAGTGGAAGGTGTTCTCCCCCGCCGCAGTGATCATCTCGTTGGTGGACGCGAGCGCGGTCGAGCCGAAGGCGTCCTCCGGGATCGTGTCCTTGAGGATGGTCACGGAGGAGGTCATCTCCGAGAAGTTCTGCGCCTGCTCCTTGGAGAGCATGATCCGCAGGAACTCGAGCCCGCCGGCGCCGTTCGCCGCCTTGCTGGGGACGAAGAACGGCTCGCCGGCCGTGCCGTGGATGGCCTCGGCGGGCAGGGCCGAGCCGCTGCTCAGCTGAGGCGTGGGCACGCCCACCATCTCGTAGTCCTCGGGGGTGATGCCCTTCTGCTCGTTCTCGATCCAGGAGCCCGAGGGGTACATCACGGCCTTGCCGGTGACCCACTGGGCCTGGGCCTCGGTGTGCTTGATGCCCGCACCGCCGGAGAGGAAGTACCCCTCCTTGACGGCGTCCTCGATCGCCGCGTAGGCGGCCACCAGGGCGTCGTCCTCGAACACGCCCTCCTCGAGGCTGTCGAGCCGCTTCTGCAGGTCGACGCCGGCCTCCTTGATGGCCATCGAGAGCGCGAGCTCCTGGTAGTAGTTCGACGCGTTCTGGCCGCCCCACGGGAACAGTGCGAGGTCCTCGCCCTTGGCCGCCTCGCCGATCGTCATCACGTCGTCCCACGTGGTCGGCGGCGTCCAGCCTTTCTCCTCGAACTGCTTGCGCGAGTACCAGACCGCGTAGACGGTGTAGACGTAGTTGAGCGCGTACACCTTCCCGGAGTAGGTGCCGGGCGCCATCGAGCCCGGGATCAGGAGATCCTTGAGCGTGCCGCCGTCGAGGGAGGGCGCCTCCAGGAGCTGATCGATCTCGGCCACGCTGCCCTCGCCGACCAGCGCGCCGGCGTTCATAGACTGGGCGCCGGAGTTGTCGAAGAGGTCCGGCGGGTTCCCGCCGATGAAGCGCGGCTGCAGATCGGGCTGGATGTTCACCGTGGAGGAGACCTTCACGTCCGCATCCGGGTACATCTCCTTGTACTTCTCACCGGCGTCCTTCGCGTACTGGTCCCCGTAGCCGCCGTTGAAGATGACCACGTCGACGGCCGCATCGCCCGCGACGCCGAAGGGGTTCTCGTCGGTCACCTCGCCCTCCCCGCCGGAGACGCCGGAGTCGCCGCCGCCCTCGTCGCCCCCGCCGCCGCCACCTGCGGCGCAGGCGCTCAGCGCCGCCGCTCCGGTGCCGGCGCCTGCCAGACTGAGGAAGAGCCGTCGGGATGCCCCGAGCTTCTCCGCCGGGGTCTCGAGGATGGAATCCTGGGTATCGTTCATCGGTTCCTCTTTCATCATTGAAACGGAGGACGTCCAGAGCCCTCTGGACGGCGCGGTCCGACCCGCGCACGTCAGGTTACGCGCTGATGTGCTCGATTCTGCGTATATGCGCGGCGCCGTGACCGTAATGATGCACTGGCGATGCTCGCCGGCCGAGGCGCGCGGCGCCAGCCCCGCCGCACTGGTCGGCAGATGCGCGTCGCGGCAGCCCCGCCGCGCTCCCTTCACCTCACGGACAGCGCCGATACAGCGTTCTCGCGAGTGGCTGAACTACGGTTGCCGCATGAGCCAGCCGCCGCGTTCCCCGTCCCCGCTCACAGCGCGCCTTTACGACCTCGAGTACCCCCGCTCCCTCGGCGTGTACAACACGTACCAGGAGGTGCAGTCGGTGGTCGACACGCTCGCGGACGAGCAGTTCCCCGTGCAGAGCACCCTGATCGTGGGCACCGACCTGAAGCTCATGGAACGCGTCACCGGGCGCCGCACCTGGCCGAAGGTGATCTCCCAGGGGGCGCTCTCCGGCCTGTGGATGGGGCTCTTCCTCGGGCTGCTGCTGCTCCTGCTCTCCCCCGGCAATCTCATGGTGGTCCTCACCGCCGTGGTGCTCGGCATCGTCTTCTTCACCGTCTCCTCGGTGATCGGCTACTGGATGACCGGGGGCCAGAGGGACTTCACCTCGATGACCGCCACCATCCCGATGCAGTACGAGCTGCTCGTCGAGCACAAGCACGCCGC
>CAZHSL010000127.1:0-7102 GCA_964535185.1 uncultured Corynebacterium sp. | reverse complement strand
GCGCCCCGAACGCGAGTTACCGACGAGTTATGTGCGCCCTGCTTCCACACACGGAAGCAGGGCGCACATAACCGTCCAGCAGCCCTCAGGCCTCGGGAACGTTCGGACTCCGGGAACGTTCAGGCGTCGGGGCCGGTCGCCTCGTCCTGGGGGGAATCGGCCTCGGGGGGCTCGGGAGCCGTGTCCTCGGGGATTCGGGCGGGGCTCGCGGACGCCCTCGGAGCGTCGCCGGGCCCCTCGCTGCGGTCCGGGGCGACCGCATCCTCCGGGGAGTCCGCCTCGGGGACCTCGGTAGCAGGGGCCGGAGCCTCGGCGGCGGCAGAGGCCGGGGCCTCGTCGGCAGCAGAGGCCGCAGCGTCCGCGGCCGGAGTCTCGGCGGAGCCGTGCTCGGCGCCGTCACCGCTCGCGGCCGCGTCGGCGGCCGCACCCGCAGCGGGGCCCTCCGCAGCCGCCGGGGTCTTGTCGACCTCGACCTCGAGCTCGTCGACGATCACGCCGCTGCTGCGCGGGATCTCCCGGTCATCGCCCTGCCGGCCGGTCTCCGAGTGCGCTCCGCAGCCGTAGTTGAGATGGACCACGCGGCCGTCGGCGGGGGACCATTCGTTCGTGCACACGCCGAACTCGTGACGGAGCGATCCGGCCAGCTGGGTGAAGAACCCGCAGCTGGTGCAGTTCGCCGCAACAGTGCCGCGGCGACCGCGCCCGGACTTCTGGCGCGGGCCGAAGTCGCCCTCGAGCCAGCGCTCCGCGGCCTCGCTGCGGCCCTCCGGGGAGAGCACGCGGGCACGGCCCAGGCCGAGCTCCCACAGCGCGACGCGGTCCTCGTCCTCGTCGCCGGTGGCCTCGTAGCCCTGCTCGAGCCGCTCGTCCTGCTCCCGATAGGGCAGCAGGTCGTCGGCGCCGACGTCCGAAGGCTTCAGCCGCTCGGACCAGGGCTCCCAGTCGGGGGCGAGGATCGCGTCCTCGCCGGGCAGCAGCGCCGTCTCGGCGACCGTCGCGGCCTTGGCGCGCGAGGCGCGGGCGAGCACCGCCACCCAGGACCAGCCGCGGTAGCCCGGCATCGTGCACTCGAAGACATGGGTGACCAGGCGTTCGCCGCTGGCCTCGACGCGGAGGTGCTCACCGACCTGCCCCGGCTCGGTGACCTCGAGCAGCGCCTCACGGGCGAGCTCGACGGCCTCGGCCGCGATCGCATCGAGCTTGGGCCGCGCGGTGCGGGCGCGGCGGGGAGCTGTGGTCGGTGACGTCATCGGTTCAGGCCTCGAAGTTGTCGGCGACGGCGCGGAGGACGGTGGCGATCTTCTGCGAGTGGCTGCGGTCGGGGTAGCGCCCCTGGCGCAGACCGTTGGAGGCATCGTCGAGCAGACGGATCAGGTCCTCGACCATCCCCGCCATCTCGTCGGGCTTCTGGCGCCGGGCGCGGCTGACCGACGGAGCGGGCTCGAGCAGCTGCAGGGAGAGCACCTGGGGGCCGCGGCGGCCGTCGACCATGTCGAAGTCGACACGCGTGCCCGGCCGGAGGGTGGTGACCCCCTCGGGCAGGTTCGTGGCATGCACGTAGACGCTCTGGCCGTCCTCGTCGTCGAGGATGAACCCGAAGCCCTTCTCGGCGTCGTAGAACTTCACCTTGCCGCGTGGCACCTGGATCCCATTCCTTGTCTGCTGCTCATCGGTCTGCGAGTACTGGATTCCCGGGGCGCGGGCGGAGGTTCCCGGCCGGTCGCTCCGTGTGCGCCCCGAAGGGCTGCCGGAGACCGTCCGGCGACTGTCGAGTCTATCGTGCCCGCACGCCACCGGGGAGAGGGCGTCGTCGCGAGGTGAGCACGGACACCGCGGCACCGCTCAGCGGCGGCGCTCGGGCGGGATCTCGCGCACCGGCGCGGTGGGCGGCACCGCGTCCAGGCCCAGGCCGACGAGCACCTGCTCCAGGATCATCGCCGTGAACCCCCAGACGAAGGCGTCACCCGGGAGGTCGAACGCGGGCCCCACCCCGAAGCCGCGCAGCTCGCCGCGCTGCTGATGGGCGGGGTCGGTGAGCGAGCCGGGCCCCGTCAGCGGGGCCCAGACCACGCGCTCCACCTCGAACGGGTCCTGCACGCCGAGCGGCGGCGCCGACGCCGACCAGCTCAGCACCGGGGTGACCACCTGGACCCGCCACGGCATCGGGATCGGGGCGAAGGCACCCAGCACCAGGACGGCGTCCGGGTCCAGCCCCGTCTCCTCCTCGGCCTCACGCAGCGCGGTGTGCACGTCGTCGCGGTCCCCCGGATCGCGCCCGCCGCCGGGCAGCGAGAACTGGCCCGGCTGGGAGCGCATCGAGTGGCCGCGCTCCTCGAGGACGAGCTGCGCATCGTGCAGACCGGTGCCGGCCAGATGGAGGAGCACGGCGCTGCGGCGCACGGCCTCACCGCCGTGGTCGGGGATCCGCGGGTCCCGCGGATCCAGGTCGCGTCGCACCAGCACGTCCCCGCGCCGCGCCCGTTCGGCCAGCGGCGCGAGGAAGGCGGCCTCGGCGGGCAGGCCCGGCTCCCGCTGCTGCGCGGCGCTCATGCCACACCCACCTTCGGGCAGAGATCGGCCAGGACGCACTGCCCGCAGCGCGGTGCCCGGGCGGTGCACACCCGGCGGCCGTGCAGGATCAGCCGCAGTCCCAGCACGGTGAGCTGCTCCGCGTCGGCCCCGGTGCCGTCGGCCTCCACCCGGGCGACCACGTCCTCCTCGACCCGGCGGGGATCGGTCCGGGTGGTCCAGCCCAGGCGGCGCGAGACCCGCCCGACGTGGGTGTCGACGGCGAGCAGGGAGTGCCCGAACCACGCGCCGCGCACCACATGGGCCGTCTTGCGGCCCACCCCGGGCAGCGCCTCGAGCGCGGCCTGGTCGTCCGGCACCTCGCCGTCGTGGTCGGCGAGCAGCCCACGGGCCAGCGCGATGAGGCGACGCGCCCGGGTGGGGCCCATTCCCAGCGGTCGGACCACCTCGGCGACCTCGGACTCCTCGGCCGCGGCGAGCGCCGCCGGATCGGGCCAGCGGGAGAACAGCTCAGGGGTGACCTGGTTGACGCGCAGGTCCGTCGTCTGCGCCGAGAGGACCGTCGCGACCAGGAGTTCGACAGCATCGCGGTGGTCGAGCTCGGTGCGCGCGCCGGGGTGGGCCTGCGCCAGCCGGGAGGCGATCTGCGCGGCGTCCGCCGGGTGCGCCGAGCGGGGATCCGCGGCGCTCCGATGGGTCGACCTCGGGATCTGCACTGATCCTCCTTCGGCGGGTGACGGGACCGGACGGCGTCGGCACGGTAGTGTTTGAGCATCATGTGACAGTGGCCACCGCAGTTCGTGGCGCACGGCACATCGAGTAGCACAGCACGGTCCCGAGACTCGGGGCCCCACACTCAGGAGGTTCCGTGGACGAGAACATCGTACGGTCATCACCGCTGTTCGCTGCGCTCGACGAGGACGGCAAGCAGGCCGTGCTGGCGTCGATGAAGCAGGAGGACTACCACCGCAGCGCCATCATCTTCCGCGAGGGGGATCCGGGCGACCGGCTGTTCATCATCGGCTCCGGCAAGGTGAAGGTCGGCCACGCCTCGGGCGACGGCCGCGAGAACCTGCTGGCCGTGCTCGGGCCCGGCGAGACCCTCGGTGAGCTGTCGCTGTTCGACCCCGCGCCGCGCAACGCGACCGCCACGGTGGTCGCGGAGTCGACGCTCTACTCGCTCTCGCAGCAGGACCTGTACCGGGTCCTCGCCCAGCGCCCCGAGGTGGGCCGCCACCTGCTGGCCTCGCTCGCCCGCCGTCTGCGCAAGACCAACGAGTCGCTCGCGGACCTCGTCTTCGCGGACGTGCCCGGCCGTGTCGCCAAGAACGTCCTGGATCTCGCGCAGCGCTTCGGCCGCCAGACCGACGACGGCGTGATGGTCGCCCACGGCCTCACCCAGGAGGAGCTCGCCCAGCTGGTCGGCGCCTCCCGCGAGACGGTCAACAAGGCCCTGGCGGACTTCGCCTCGCGCGGCTGGATCCGGCTCGAGGCCCGCGCGGTGCTGATCTCCGACGTCGAGCGTCTGCGACGCCGCGCCCGCTGACGGGACGCGCGCCGCGATACGCACGGCGAGACCCCCGATTCCTTCACCAGTGGACGGAATCGGGGGTCTCGACGCATCCGGGCGTCGTGTCGCGGGGCGTCGGCGGCCGGTCCGGCGCCGCAGCACACAGGAGGCGCGGGGCCCGAGGGCCAGCCTCAGCGCTCCTCGGCGAGGTGGTCGAGCGTGGCGCGGAGGTTCCAGCGGGCCGCTCCCTCGAGCTGCTCGGGCAGGTCCGGGCCGTAGACCACCCGCAGCAGCCGGTCCATGGTCAGCACGCCGGCCGTGCGCGCCCGGCGCACCTCCTCGATCCGTTCGCGGCGGTGCGCGATCGCCTGCTCGATCGCCTCGAGCGCATCCAGCGGCGTCTCGTAGGCAGGGCCATGACCGGGGTGGATCGAGCCGATGCGGCCGTCCATCGTCATCGCACGCAGGATCGCGAGCGACTGCAGGTAGTCCGACAGGGAGCCGCCGTCGTCCGGCACGATCACGGTGGAGGAGCCGCCCAGCAGCGTGTCCCCGCTGAGCAGGCGCCCGCCCTCGACGAGCACCGCGACCGAGTCGGAGGTGTGCCCGGGCAGGTGCACGACGTGGCCGACGGTCCCGTGATCGCTCTCGAGCGTCGAGGGCAGCGGCCGCGAGCCCGGGACGGCGGACCGATCCGCCGCATGCAGCGGCACCTCGTTCCCGCTGCGGGCGGCGAGCTGTCGCGCCAGGGTCGCGGCGCCGGCCGTGTGGTCGAGGTGCCGGTGGGTCACCAGCACGCCCCGGGGGCGGCAGTCCGCTCCGCAGCGCAGCAGGAGCTCGGCGAGGTGCTCGGGATCGCGAGGGCCGGGGTCGACGACCCACACCTCGTCGCCGGCGCGCACCACGTAGCTGTTGGTGCCGGTGAGCGTCATCGGGCCCGGATTCTCGGCCCGGACGACGATCAGCTCGACGGGCGGCCCGTCGGGATCCCGCTGCGGGGCGTGCTCCTCCACGGCGATGCCCTCAGCCGGCGACCGGGCCGTCGAGCTCCACCAGCAGGTCCAGCTCGACCGGCGCATCCAGCGGGAGCACTGCGACGCCGACGGCGGCCCGGGCGTGCGTGCCGGCGTCCCCGAAGATCTCGCCGAGCAGTTCGCTGGCGCCGTTGATCACGGCGGGCTGCGCGGTGAAGGCGGGATCCGAGGCGACGTAGCCGGTCAGCTTCACCACTCGGACCACGCGATCCAGGTCCTCCGCCAGCGACTCGACGGCCGCGAGGGCGTTGAGGCAGCAGGTGGCGGCCAGCTCGGCGGCCTGCTCCGGGGTGACCTCGGCGCCGACCTTGCCGGTCAGCGGCAGCGCACCGTCGACGAACGGCAGCTGACCGGAGGTGTGGACGTGGTGGCCGGTCGCGACGGCGGGCACGTAGGTGGCCACGGGCGGTGCGACGGCGGGCAGGGACAGCCCGCGCTCCGCGAGCCGGTCGCGGACGCGCGACCCGTGCGGGGCATCGCTCATCGGCTCAGCCCTCGGCCAGAGGGCGCTTGAGGTAGGCGACCAGGTTCTCCGGGTTCGGGCCCGGCACGACCTGGACCAGCTCCCAGCCCTCCTCGCCGTAGTTGTCGAGGATCTGCTTGGTCGCGTGGATCAGCAGCGGAACGGTCAGGTACTCCCAGCGGGTGACAGTGCTCATGGGCCGAGCCTACCGGGGAGATCGGGCGGGCAGGACGATCGCGGCCCTCAGCCGCCCACCGCCTCCTTCTCGGCACGGCGGAGCACGGCCCACCAGTTGCTGACGTCCGGGTGGCGGCGCAGGAGCCGCCGGCGCTCCCGCTCGGTCATCCCGCCCCAGACGCCGAAATCGACGCGGTTGTCCAGGGCATCGGCCAGGCATTCGGTCCTCACCGGGCACGCCCCGCAGGCGACCTTCACCGCGTGCTGCTCGGCCCCCTGCACGAAGAAGCCGTCGGGCTCCATGCTCACGCAGGCGCCTCGCGTCGCCCAGCTCGAGTCGGTGGTCGTGGGAGATTCCCCGATGGTCATTCGCATCCCCTTCCCAGGTGCCGGATCGACGTTGATCCGTTCGTGGCCCTCACTGTAAGGAGACTCTCGCCACAAGGCAAAACCCGCCCGGATCCACCGCTCGGGGTGCCTGCTGTGCTAGGAGTTCGGCCGAGGCCTCTCGCGCGGGGCGCTCGCCGGGCCGGACGGCGTCGCGCGGCGGCCACGGAACGGTGAAGATTCAGCGCCCGTGGCACGCCTCATGGCCGTCGGCGCGCGACTGCCCGTACTGTGGGACCATGGCCCGCACCACGCCCGCGCCCGCCTCCGGACGCTCCCTCCCCGTCGCCCTGCTGCAGACCATCTACCTGCTGCTGGGGATGCTCGCCGTCTCCGCGCTCGCCGGCGTGCTGATGGCGGCGTTCTTCCTCCCCATGGTGTCGGCCGGTTCGGCGGTCGCCAAGGACGGCGTCGCGCTGTTCGACTCGTACCCCTCCGAGCTCGAGGTGGAGCCGCTGAACGAGGCGAGCCGGATCGAGGCCGCCGACGGCTCGCTGCTGGCCACCTTCTACTCGGAGAACCGCATCATGGTGCCGCTGGAGGAGATCTCCCCGCACGTCCAGCACGCGGTGATCGCGGTCGAGGACCGCCGCTTCTACGAGCACGGCGGCATCGACCCCAAGGGCACGGTGCGCGCCTTCGCCTCCAACGCCGCGGGCGGGGCCACCCAGGGCGGCTCGACGTTGACGCAGCAGTACGTGAAGAACGCCCTCCTGATGGACGCCGTCCAGCGCGGCGACCAGGAGGACCAGCTCGAGGCGACCGAGCAGAGCTACGGCCGCAAGCTGCGTGAGGCGAAGCTCGCCCTCTCCCTCGAGAAGAAGTGGACGAAGGACGAGATCCTCAACGCCTACCTGAACGTAGCGCAGTTCGGGCCCTCGCAGTACGGAGTGGAGACCGGGGCCCGGCACTACTTCAGCAAGAGCGCGGCCGACCTCAACCCCGGCGAGGCCGCGCTGCTGGCGGGCATCACCAACGGCCCGAACCAGTACGACCCGGTCA
>CAZHSL010000126.1:0-7163 GCA_964535185.1 uncultured Corynebacterium sp. | reverse complement strand
CGCGCAGCACGGTCGACTTCCCGCTGCCGCTGGCACCGGCCAGCAGCACCCGCTGACCGGCCGGGATCTCCAGATCGAGCCCCGCGATGGTGGGCTCGGACCGGGTGAGGGGTCGCCAGGTCAGACCGGCCAGGTGCAGGCCGGTCGCGGAGGGGGCGCGGGGCGCGGGGATCGTGGGCCGCCCGGTCAGGCCGCGGCCACCCGGGAGTGCTCCCGGCCCGCGGCGAGGGAGTCCACCGCCCCGGTGGAGACCAGTGCGCGGGTCGCCGCCCAGCCCAGCACCCCGCACAGCAGGGCGCCGGAGAGCAGGAAGAACCCGAGCATCACGCCGGAGTAGGCCCAGCTCATCTCCTGGTAGTAGGCGAACTTCTCCCAGCCCCACTCGAGCAGGGCGGAGAGCATGCCGCCGAGGATCGCGACGGGCAGGGTGAAGCGCCGGTAGCGGGTGAGCAGGAAGGCGAGCTCGACCCCGCCGCCCTGCATCAGGCCCGAGATCGCGGTGCCCCAGCCCCACTGGCTGCCCAGCAGCATCGAGAGCACGGCGGCGATCATCTCGGCGAGCAGGGCGGCGCCGGGCTTGCGGACGATGAGCCCCGCCAGCAGCGCCGGCAGGAACCAGATCCCGGCCAGCAGGCCCTCGGCGGGCTTGAACGCCGCGGTGAGCGGGCCGATCAGGGTGTACAGCTGGCCGTAGCCCAGGAACGCGACGCCGAAGGCGGCCCCGATCAGCACGGTGACCAGCAGGTCCACGGTGCGGAAACGAGTCATCACTTCTCCTTCCTCATGGAAGGGGCGCGGAGCACCGGTGGTGCTCCACGGATATCCCGACTCCCTACGCCGGTGCAAGCCGGATCAGGTTCGAGGGTCTGCGCTTGCTGCGCACTCTCAGCACCGGGCGGTGCTCCCCTGTCAGTGGATGACGATCCCCGAGTCTACCTGCTCAGCGCCGGGAACGGATCGCCTGGTCGATCGCGTCGGCGGTCGCCTGCGGATCCTCGGGGGAGAGGATGTAGTGCGTCGAGCCGCGGCCGATGATCTCCACCAGCGTCCCGGGGCGCGTGACCAGCATGCGATAGGGCTGCTGGATCTCGTCGAGGGTGAAGATCTTGCGGGTGCCGACGGGGGTCAGCTCCTCGGGGCGCGGGGTGCTCGCCCGGCCGCGCCGCCATCCGTAGCCGCCGAGCGTCACACCCAGGCGGGACTGCGGCAGCTCGCGCAGCTGCACGGTGCGGAAGTCCTCGAGCGGCCAGGGCCGGCGCGGCAGGAACCCGCCCAGGCTCACCGTCAGCCCGTGCTCGTCCACGATGAAGCGGGTGTGCTGCCCCATCCACGTCCACAGCGTCAGGCCCGCGAACAGCGCGGCCACCAGCAGCACGGCCGGCGGGGAGGAGCGCTGCGCCATGAGCAGGGTCAGCACCGCCCCGGCCGCCAGGGTGATCCCGATGCGGGTCCAGCCGATGGACGAGGGCCGCGTGCGGCCCACGTAGAACGGCGGGTCGGGCCTCACCAGATGCTCACCCGCTCCTCGGGGGCGCGGTACATCCCGTCCCCCTCGCGCACGTCGAAGGCGGTGTGGAACTCGTCCAGGTGGCCCGCGACGGTGTTGCAGCGGAACTCCATCGGGGCGTGCGGGTCCACGGCCAGGCGGCGGATCGCCTCCTGGGTGCGGTTCTTCCCGCGCCACACGGTGGCCCAGGCCCAGAACACCCGCTGCAGGCCGGTGAAGCCGTCGATCTCGGCCGCGGCCTCCTCCTCGGAGCGGCTGGCCAGGTAGGCCTTGACCGCGATCGACAGTCCGCCCAGGTCGCCGATGTTCTCGCCGATCGTGAGGGCGCCGTTGACGCGGTGGTTGTCGTCGAGGTCCCGGGGCGAGAGCGCGGAGTACTGGGTGATCAGCTGCGCGGAGCGCGCGTCGAACGCTTCGCGGTCCTCGGGCGTCCACCACGAGATGAGGTTCCCGTCACCGTCGTACTTCGAGCCCTGGTCGTCGAAGCCGTGGCCCACCTCGTGGCCGATGACCGCGCCGATCCCGCCGAAGTTCACCGCGTCGTCGGCCTCCGCGTCGAAGAACGGCGGCTGCAGGATCGCGGCGGGGAAGACGATCTCGTTGGCACCGGGGTTGTAGTAGGCGTTGACCGTCTGCGGGGTCATGTGCCATTCGGTCTCGTCGATCGGCCCGCCCACCTTGGCGAACTCGTAGGCGGCCTCGAAGCGGCGGGAGGCGCGGGCAGTGGCGACCAGGTCGCCGGGCACGATCTCGAGCCCGTCGTACTCGCGCCACTTCTGCGGGTACCCGATCTTCGGGGTGAACTTCTCGAGCTTGGCCAGGGCCTTCTGCCGGGTGGCCGGGGTCATCCACGGCAGGTCCTCGATCGAGTCGCGGTAGGCGTCCATGAGGGCGTCCACCAGCTCGGTCATGCGCTCCTTGTGGGAGGCGGGGAAGTGGCGGGCCACGTACTCGCGGCCCACCGCGAAGCCGACGGCGCCCTCGACGAAGGCGACGCCGCGCTTCCAGCGCTCCCGCAGCTCCTCGGCGCCCGAGAGGACCTTCCCGGTGAAGGCGAAGTCCTCCTCGACCAGGGCGGCGGGGCCGTACGGGGCGTACGAGGAGACGGCGTGGACGGCGAGCCAGCTGCGGAGCACCGCGAGGTCCTCCCCGGCCAGAAGCTCGGCGGCGGCGGTGACGAACTCCGGCTGGGAGATCGAGACCACGTCGAAGGCGGCGGCGGGGGCGCCGGTGCCCTCGACGTAGGCGTCCCAGGGGAAGGCCGGAGCGAGCTGTCGGCGCTGGGCGGCGTCCATCGGGTTGTAGGACTTCTCCCGGTCGCGCACCCGCACGACGTCCACGTGGCAGGCGGCCAGGCGGGTCTCGAAGTCCATCACAGCGGCGGCGAGGTCCGCGGCGCTCCCGGCGACCAGGCCCTCGCGCCCGGGGAGCTCCGCGAGGCGGGCGAGGTCCTCCAGGTGCCGGGTGTAGGCCGCGCGGATCTCGGCGTAGTGCTCCTCGCGGTAGTAGGACTCGTCCGGCAGCCCCAGCCCGCCCTGGTGGATCTTCACCTGGTAGCTCGTGGAGTCCTTGTCGTCGGTCCAGACGTAGGCCAGCAGCGCGGAGGCCCCCGAGTCCGGGGCGGCCATCACGCGCACGATCCCCTCGAGATCCGTGACGGACAGGACGGTGCCCAGCAGGTCCTCGAGCACGGCGAGGCCCGCCCGCTCGATCGACTCGGTGTCCATGAACATCCGGTAGAGGGCGCCCACCCGGGCGTGGTCGGTGTCCGGGACCTGCTCACCGCGCGGGTCGCGGGCCTCCGCGTCGGCCGCCGCCTCCTCGATGATCTCCCGCACCCGTTCCTCGGAGAGGTCGCGCAGGGCGTGGAAGGCGCCGTCGCTCGACCGGTCCGCGGGCATCTCGTGCTCGCGCAGCCAGCGGCCGTTGACGTGGCCGAACAGGTCGTCCTGGAGGCGGACGGACTCGTCGACCTGGTCCAGCCAGAGTCCGGAGGGGCGCGTGGCGGTGGAGGGCGTGGGGGCAGTGGTCATCATCGGCTCCTGCGAGGTGGGTGGGACGGGCGGGACGGTCAGAGGGCGAGCAGCCCGAAGGCGGCGAGCGCCAGGGTGAGCAGCCCGAGGCCGAAGGGAGCGTAGGCCCAGGGGCTGCGGGAGCGTTCGGCGGGCGAGCGGCGGTGCAGCACCAGCGTGGACAGCCCCACACCGATCGAGAGCACGATCGTGCCGATCGCCAGCACCGGCGAGAGGATCACGAGCACGGTGGCGCCGACCTGGAACATCACGGTGCCGGCCACATCGAGCAGGCGCATCAGCACGGTCGAGCGGGCGCCGACCCGGTGCGCGAGCATCGTGGAGATCGCCTCCTCGGACCAGTCGCCGGGGCGGGCGATCCGCTGGCGGGTGGTGACGGTCTGGGCGGTGGCGAGCACCAGCCACACCAGCGCGCTGCCGGCACCGACCCAGATGCCGAGCTCGGGGCGCACGTCCGCCGGCCACAGCAGGATCGCCAGCAGCACCGCGGCGACGCGCAGCAGCTCCTCGACGACGCTGCGCACGGCGAGCAGGCCGGGGTTCACGGCCAGCTGCCGCCGGGTGCGGGAGACGAACAAGCTGGTGGCCACCAGGGAGATCAGCTGCAGGGCGCCGAGGCCGATGCCCAGCAGCAGCGGGACCGGAGTCAGGGGCGCGAACGGCAGGATCGCCACCAGCAGGACCACGCCCAGCACGGGGATCAGCAGTGCCTGGATCGACAGACCCTTGACGAGATCGCGGACCAGATCCGCACCGGTGGGCGGATGATCGTGGCCGGAGTGGTCGTGGGGGTCGTCGCAGTGCGGTGCGGAGGCCGCGGGGGTGTCGGTCATGGAGCTCCTTCTGGGTCCTCACCAGCGTACCGGGGCTGGACCGGATGCCGTCCGCAGCCACCGGTGTGGAACCATGGGAGTGTGACGACGGATGCCATGAACTCCCTCGCCGGAGGCCTTTCCCCGGCCCAGCGCCAGCGTGCCGTCGGCACCGTCGTGGCGGCGGCCGCCGGCGACGCGCTCGGCGCGCCCTACGAGTTCCAACCGCCGGTGCCCGCCTCGGAGGACATCGACATGATCGGCGGCGGGGTCCTGGACTGGCAGCCGGGGGAGTGGACCGACGACACCGCGATGGCGATCGTGGTGCTGGAGGCGTCCCTGGCCGCCTCCGACGGCCATGACCTGCGGGTCGAGACGGCACAGGACCACATCGCGCGCGAGTGGTACTCGTGGTCCCTGGGCACCCCGGACATCGGCACCCTCACCTCGCACGTGGTCCGCACCGCCGCGGAGCTGGCCCGCGAGGACGGCCACTACGCGCCGCGCGCGAAGGACTTCCGCAGCGCCGCGGCCACCGCGCACGAGCAGCTGCCCGCCTCCGCCGGCAACGGGTCGCTGATGCGGGCGCACGTGACCGTGCTGCCGTACCTGCGCTCGAGCGAGGAGGACGCGGTCGAGGCGATCACGGCGGTGTGCCGCTTGACACACGTGCATCCCGACACGATCGAGGCGAACATCCTGTGGGGGCTGGCCGTGCGGCACGCGATCCTCACCGGCGACATCGACGTGCGAGTGGGTCTGGGGCAGCTGCCGGCCGAGCGACGCGCGGTGTGGCTCGAGCGGATCGAGGAGGCGGAGGAGTCCACTCCGGAGATGTTCCGCCGCAACGGCTGGGTGGTCGGCGCCTTCCAGGCCTCCTGGGCGGCGATCTCGAGCGTCAGCCCGATCCCGGAGGGCAAGTTCGCGCAGCGCGAGGCGCTCGGCACGGCGCTGCGGGCCGCGGTGCGCGCCGGCTACGACACGGACACGATCGCGTGCATCACCGGGGCGCTGATGGGGGCGGCGCTGGGCCCCAAGGCGGTGCTGCCGGAGTGGCGGCGGATGCTGTTCGGCTGGCCGAGCTACGAGGTGGCCGAGCTCGAGGGCCTGGTCGAACGGGTCATCGCACCGATGGTCGATGGCGACGGCGAGGGGAGCCCGGCGTGACGCGCGAGCCCTGGGGCCTGCGGATCCTCAGCTGGAACCTCTGGGAGCTGCGCGGCGACCTCGCCGCGCTCATCGAGGCCGTCCAGGACCTGCAACCGGATGTGCTCCTGGTCCAGGAGGCGCCGCGCTTCGTGCTGCCGACGGCGCGGCTGCGATGGTTCGCTCGCCGCATCGGCCGACGGGTGCTGCTCGGCGGTGCCGGCGGGCGGGGCCTGGCGATCCTCGCGACCGAGGAGGTCGCCGCGCAGGTGATCCGCCGCGGCGCGCACCCCGTCGCCCAGACGGTCTCGGACCTGAACTCGACCTATCCGCGCGGGGTCGCCGCGGTGCGGCTGTCCATCCCGGGCGGCGGCGCCGTGGTGATCGCCTCGACCCACCTCGCCCTCCAGCAGGACAACCGGATGCGGCACGCGGAGCACCTGGCCGCTCTGGTGCGCGGGGCCGGGGCGCCCGTCCTCGTCGGCGGGGACCTCAACGAGACGGCCGACGGCGCGGCGCGCCGCTTCCTCGCTCCACTGCTCGGCGATCCCGCCGCCGTCTCGGAGCACACCTTCCCGGCCGCGTCCCCGAACCGCCGCATCGACGCGGTGCTGACCACGCGCGGCGTCCGGATCCGCGCGGCGCGCGCCGTGCGCTCGACCCGGACGGTCCCCGAGGAGCGGCTGGCGGGCGCGTCGGACCACCTGCCCTCGCTGCTGGACGTCTCGCTCTGAGCTCCCGGTCGCGCGGAGCTGCCGGCCCGTGCGATCAGGACCGCAGGTGCAGACCGGTGCGCAGCGGCACCACGTCGTCCTGCCCGCCCACGTGGCGGATCGCGATGCCGCCCGGGTGCTCGCCGACGACGGTGAGCTGGGTGCGGTAGGACTCCACCGCCCGCAGCACCGCCCCGCCGGTGCCGGGATGCTCGCGCACGGCGATCCCGGGGGTGGGGCGGCCATCCTCCGGGAGGGCGCTGACGATCTCGACCAGCGGGGTCCCGGCCCGGGCGCAGGCCCCCACGGCCAGGTGATGGGCCCGGACGTGGTCGGGGTGCCCGTACGTGCCCTCGTCGTCGTAACCGATCACGACGTCGGGCCGTACGGCCTCGATGAGGGCGACCAGGTCGGCGACGGCCTCCTCGAGCGGGCGGAGGGAGAAGCTGTCGGGCCCGGCGCTGTCCGACGGGCCGGCGAGGCCCTCGCGCACCCATCGCATGCCCGAGTCCCGGTACCGGCGCGGGGCGGCGCCGGGGGCGAGGGCCGGGGCGGTGCCCAGCCAGTGCCGTTCCGCGATGCCCAGCGCGGAGGTCGCGGCGGCGATCTCCCCCTCGCGGACGTCCTCGAGCGGCCGGGTCTCCGCGGGGTCGACGGAGCCGGGCACGATCTCCCCCTCCTCCCCGCGGGTCGCCGTCACCAGCACCACGCGGGTCCCGGCGGCGGTCAGGGAGGCGAGCAGGGCGCCTGTGGAGAGGGATTCGTCGTCCGGGTGCGCGTGCACGGCGAGCACGGTCGTGGCGTCCTCGAGCAGACGCCAGGGATCCGGCGCCGGTGCGGGCGAGTCGGAGGTGCTCATGAATCGGCTCCCGTTCCGTGGTGGAGCTGCGTGGCGGTCGGTTGGGCGAGGACGGCCGTGTACAGGCCGACGAGGGACTCCGCGACGGCGTCC
>CAZHSL010000125.1:0-7174 GCA_964535185.1 uncultured Corynebacterium sp. | reverse complement strand
TGCCCGAGCCGTAGTTGAAGATCTGGGTGCCGATGATGTCGTTGGGCATCAGGTCCGGCGTGCACTGGATGCGCGCGAAGGAGCCGGTGATCGACGAGGCCAGGGCGCTGGCCGCAGTGGTCTTGGCCAGTCCCGGCACGGATTCGAGCAGCACGTGCCCACCGGCGGCGAGCGCGGCCAGCAGGGTCAGGCGCAGGTTCTCCTGGCCGACCACGCGCGAGTGGAACACCCCGGTGATGGTGCTGATGACGGCGCCGCTGCGCTCGAGG
This sequence comes from uncultured Corynebacterium sp., assembly GCA_964535185.1. Taxonomy (GTDB): domain Bacteria; phylum Actinomycetota; class Actinomycetes; order Actinomycetales; family Dermabacteraceae; genus Brachybacterium. The sequence continues at coordinate 6,905 of CAZHSL010000125.1, read as the reverse complement.
TCCCCGGGCGCGATCGCCGGGGCCGAGGGGGCGAAGTCACCCGGCCGGCGCGCCGGGGCTCCCGCATGGTGCCCCGGTCCCGACGCGGAGGCCGCCGACGGCCCGGACGGCGGCGGGGGCACTGCGGGTCGTGCCAGGTCCCCGGACTGCTGGCTGGGTGGGTTGCTCATGCGCTGCGGTTCCCCCGTGAGGCGTTCTGCTGGTGCGGCTGGCGCCGCTCGTGGGTCGGCGGCGGTCGAGGACCGCCGCGACGATCCTAGCGGCCGCGGTCATCTCCGCGGTCATCCACGCCCGGCCCCGGTGGCAGAATGCCCGGGTGCCCGCCGATCGTGCGACTCCTCCCGTCGCCCCCACCTCCCCCGGCCTCGTCGTCGACGCGCAGGGCCGCGGCACCTTCGCCGTCGCCGCTCCCCGCGCGCACAGCGTGGACCTGTGCATCCGCCGGGGCGCGGCCGAGCACCGGCAGCGGCTGCGTCACGTCGACGGCGGCCTGCACTGGGACCACGTCAGCGGGATGACCCCGGGCACCCTCTACGGGCTGCGTGCGGACGGCCCCTGGGATCCGGCGGCGGGGCTGCTGTGCAACCCCCGGAAGCTGCTCGTGGACCCGTGGGGGCGCGGCGTCTCGCACTCCTCCCCGCTGCTGAGTTCGTTCTTCCCCTTCGAGGTCGATGCGATGCTCGACCGCGTCGGCGGGCAGCGGCGGCGCGACGGGACCGACAACGGGGACGATGCCGTGTGGTCCGTGGTCGTCTCGGACGCCTTCGACTGGCAGGGCGATCCGCGGCCGCTCGTGGGCTGGGGCTCGACGGTGCTCTATGAGCTGCACGTCAAGGGCTTCACGCAGCTGCATCCCGAGCTGCCTCCCGAGCAGCGCGGCACCTACGCGGGCCTCGGGCACCCGGCGGTGACCGGCTACCTGCGCGACCTCGGCGTGACCGCCGTCGAGCTGCTGCCGATCCATGCGGCGATGGACGAACCGCACCTGACCCGGCTGGGGCTGACGAACTACTGGGGATACTCGACCCTGTCCTACTTCGCCCCGGAGCCGTCGCTGGCGACCGCAGCGGCCCAGAGCGCCGGCGCGCAGGCCGTCGTCGACGAGGTCAGGACCATGGTGCGCAGCCTGCACGCCGCAGGGCTCGAGGTCATCCTCGACGTGGTCTACAACCACACCGCGGAGGGCGGGGCGGACGGCCCGGCCCTCTCGCTGCGCGGGCTGGACAACCTCGAGTACTACTGGACCGATCACGGCCGGTTCCTGGACGTCACCGGCACCGGCGGCACCCTCGACCCCCGCTCGGTGCACGTGCTGGACCTGATCCTCGCCTCCCTGCGGTACTGGGTGCAGGAGATGCACGTGGACGGCTTCCGCTTCGACCTCGCGACGACGCTGGGCCGGAACGCGCACGGCTTCGACCCCGATCACCCGCTGCTGCGCGCGATAGCGACGGACCCCGTGCTGCGCGGCGTGAAGCTGATCGCCGAGCCGTGGGACGTGGGCACCGACGGCTGGCAGACGGGGCGCTTCCCGGCGCCCTTCGCCGAGTGGAACGACGCCTTCCGCGACGAGGTGCGCGCCTTCTGGCTCTCCGACCGCGCGATGCGGGAGCGCTCCGGGAACGACGCGATCGGCGGGGTCCGCGACCTGGCGACGCGGCTGGCCGGCTCGAGCGACCTGTTCACCGCGGCGGATCCGCACGAGCTGCCCGCGGGGCGCAGCCTGCGCTCGCCCTGGGCCTCGGTCAACTACGTCACCGCCCACGACGGCTTCACGCTGCGCGACCTCACCGTCTACGAGACCAAGCGCAACGAGGCCAACGGCGAGGACAACCGCGACGGGACCTGTGACAACCGCTCCTACCATCACGGCCACGAGGGCGAGCTGCCGGTGCGCGCCGCCGGGGCGGCGGAGATCGAGACCGCCCGTCGACGCACCGCGCGCAGCCTCCTGGCCACCCTGCTGCTCGCCTCGGGCACGCCGATGCTCACCGCCGGCGACGAGCGGATGCGCACCCAGCAGGGCAACAACAACGCCTACTGCCAGGACAACGAGATCTCCTGGATGGACTGGTCCCGCACCCCGCACATCGACGGCCTCCAGCGGACCGTCGCCCGGCTGCTCCGGCTCCGCGCGGAGCACCCCCAGCTGCGCGCCCCGCACTTCCTGCGCCCCGCGGACCCCGCCGCGCTCGACGCCGACCAGGTCGCCTGGTTCGGCGCCGACGGGCTCCCGATGTCCCACGCGGACTGGATGGACCCCTCCCAGCACCTGCTGGCGATGCTGCGTCCCGCGGTCCGCGGCCGGGAGGGGGCGGAGCACCTGCTGGTGGTCCTCTCCGCGGAGGCGGAGCCCGTCCGGTGGCCCCTGCCCGACGCCCCCTGGCCGCAGGGCGGCGCCCGCGTTCTGCTGGACACCGCGCTGGAGTCCCCCGAGGAGCTCTCCCCCGCGCCGCCGGCCGGACGCAGCGTCCTGGTCGCGCCCGGTGCGGTGGTGGTCCTCGGGATCGCGCCCGAGGCCCCGGGGAGGCCCGCCGAGCGGCTATCGTGAGGGCAGTCACCGCGACCGTCGCAGAGCGCCTCGTCCCCGACGAGTGCTCAGGCAGGAGGCCCCATGTCCGAGACCGCAGACCTCACGGGACTGGGGGCCGGCATCGGCCGGATCCCCATCATGGACGTGCAGCCGGTGGTCGACGGCGGGCGCTTCCCCGCCCGCTGCGTCGAGGGCGAGACGGTCACCGTCAGCGCCAACGCCTTCCGTGAGGGGCACGACGCGATGGGCGTCCAGCTGGTGCTGGTCTCCCCCGACGGCGAGGAGCACCGCCGGGCGCTCCGGTGCGTCAATCCGGGGCTGGACCGGTGGGAGACCGACATCCGGCTCTCGCAGAAGGGCCGCTGGTGCTTCCGGATCGAGGCCTTCTCCGCGCCGTACGACAGCTGGGCCCATGCGGCCGAGGTGAAGATCCCGGCGGGCATCGACCCCGATCTGGTCTGCGCCGAGGGCGCCGCCGTGCTGCGGCGCGTGCTCGCCGAGATCGAGGACGGCACCCGCCCGTCGGCCGACGGCCCGGTGGTGCGCGCCGCCCTCGAGAGCCTGCGCTCGCCGGGGCTGGCGGCCTCCGCCCGCGTCGCCCCGGCCCTGGCCGCGGACCTGCGCGGGATCCTCGCCGAGCGCCCGCTGCGCGACGGCGTCACCGTCTCCGGCCCCTACAGCCTGATCGTCCAGCGCCGCCGGGCGCTGTTCAGCTCGTGGTACGAGTTCTTCCCGCGCTCCGAGGGGGCGCACTTCGATCCGAGCACGGGCTGGACCTCCGGCACCCTCCGCACCGCCGCCCGCGCGCTGGACCGCATCGCCGGGATGGGCTTCGACGTCGCCTACCTCACCCCGATCCACCCCATCGGCACCACCTTCCGCAAGGGCCGCAACAACACCCTGGACCCGCAGCCCGGGGATCCCGGCTCCCCCTACGCGATCGGCTCCGCCGAGGGCGGGCACGAGGCGATCCATCCCGACCTCGGCACGATCGAGGACTTCGACGCCTTCGTGGCCCGGGCGGAGGAGCTGGGGCTCGAGGTGGCCATGGACATCGCCCTGCAGTGCTCCCCCGACCATCCCTGGGTCACCGAGCACCCGGAGTGGTTCACCGTGCGGGCCGACGGGACGATCGCCTATGCGGAGAACCCGCCGAAGAAGTACCAGGACATCTACCCGCTGAGCTTCGACACCGACTACGAGGGGCTCTACGCCGCGATCCGCGACATGCTCGAGCACTGGGTCGCGCACGGCGTGACGCTGTTCCGCGTCGACAACCCGCACACCAAGCCGGTGCGCTTCTGGGAGGAGCTGCTGGCCGAGTTCGGCGAGAAGCACCCCGAGGTGATCTTCCTGGCCGAGGCGTTCACCCGGCCCACGATGATGCACACCCTGGGCAAGGTCGGCTACCACCAGAGCTACACCTACTTCACCTGGCGCGAGAGCGCCGAGGAGCTGCGCGAGTACCTCGAGGAGCTGGTCGAGTCGGCGCCGTACATGCGCCCGAGCTTCTGGCCCACCACCCACGACATCCTCACCCCGTACATGAGCTCCGGCGGCCGGCGGGCCTTCGTGCTGCGCGCGATCCTCGCCGCCACGCTGGTGCCCACCTGGGGCATCTACAGCGGCTACGAGCTGGTCGAGGACGTGCCGCGGCCCGGCGCGCAGGAGCAGATCGACAACGAGAAGTACGAGTTCAAGCCCCGCGACTACGCCGGGGCCCTCGCGCGCGGGCAGAGCCTCGAGCCGCTGCTGGCGACGCTGAACCGGATCCGGCACGAGCACCCGGCGCTGCAGACCCTCACCACGATCCGCTTCCACGAGGCGGACGACGAGCAGGTGCTGGTCTTCTCCAAGCACCTCGACGCCGCCGCGAGCGGCACCGGCGCGCCGGACACGGTGCTCGTGGTCTCGCTGACCGCCCACGACCGGGACGCGCACACCACCGTGCATCTGGATCTCGACGCGCTCGCGGTGGGCGAGGCGTTCGAGGTCGAGGACATGCTGACCGGTGAGCGGTTCAGCTGGGGCAGCGACCCCTTCGTGATCCTGAGCGCGACCGACCGGCCCGCGCACGTCCTGCGGATCATCCACCCCGAGGAGAGCTGACATGACCGAGACTCCCGACCGTCCCGCGGCCGTCGCCCCCACAGCGGCGAGGGCCGTGCCGGTGATGCCGCTGGGCGAGCACGAGCTGGGCGCCACAGCGACCGGCAGCCACCACGAGCCGCACTCGGTGCTCGGCGCGCACGAGTACGAGGGCGGCGTCACCGTCCGCACCCTCAAGCCGTTCGCGCACGAGGTGGCGGTGGTCCTGCCCGAGGGCGGCACCGTCGCCATGGAGCACGAGCACGACGGGATCTGGGTGGCCGCCCTCGAGCGGGCCGCGCTGCCCTCCTACCGGATCCGGGTCACCTGGTCCGCGCAGGCCGAGCCGGTCGAGCTCGAGGAGCCGTACCGCTTCCTGCCCACGCTCGGCGAGCTCGACCTGCACCTCATCGGCGAGGGCCGTCACGAGGAGCTGTGGCGGGCGCTGGGCTCCCATGTGCGCACGGTCGACGGCGTGGAGGGCGCCTCCTTCGCCGTCTGGGCCCCGAACGCCCGCGCGGTGCAGGTGGTGGGCAGCTTCAACGGCTGGGACGGACGGCTGCACTCCCTGCGCTCGTTGGGCTCCTCCGGCGTGTGGGAGCTGTTCGCCCCCGGCGCCGGGGACGGCGACGTCTACAAGTACCGGATCCTGGGGGCCGACGGCGTCTGGCGCGACAAGGCCGACCCGATGGCCCGCGCCGCGGAGGTCCCGCCGGCGACCGGCTCCGTCATCACCAGCAGCGACTTCGAGTGGAGCGACGATCACTGGCTGGCCGAGCGCGCCGCACGCGACGCGCTGAGCTCCCGCATGTCGATCTACGAGGTGCACCTGGCCAGCTGGCGGCCGGGACTGACCTACCGGGAGCTGGCGACCGAGCTGACCGAGTACGTCACCGAGATGGGCTTCACCCATGTCGAGTTCATGCCGGTGGCCGAGCACCCCTTCGGCGGCTCCTGGGGCTACCAGGTCACCGGGTACTACGCCCCCACCTCGCGTCTGGGCACGCCCGACGAGCTGCGCCATCTCATCGACACCCTCCACGGTGCCGGGATCGGCGTGATCCTGGACTGGGTGCCCGCCCACTTCCCGAAGGACGAGTGGGCCCTGGGCCGCTTCGACGGCACCCCGCTGTACGAGCACGCCGACCCGCGGCGCGGCGAGCACCCCGACTGGGGCACGTACATCTTCGACACCGGGCGCAACGAGGTGCGCAACTTCCTGGTCGCCAACGCCTGCTACTGGCTCGAGGAGTTCCACGTCGACGGTCTGCGGGTCGACGCGGTCGCGTCCATGCTGTACCTCGACTACTCCCGTGAGGACGGCCAGTGGGTCCCCAACCGGCACGGCGGGCGCGAGGACCTCGAGGCCATCGCGTTCCTCCAGGAGGCGACCGCCACCGCGTACAAGCGCGCCCCCGGCATCGTGATGATCGCCGAGGAGTCGACCTCGTTCCCGGGCGTCACCCGTCCCACCGAGGCCGGCGGCCTGGGCTTCGGCTTCAAGTGGAACATGGGGTGGATGCACGACACCCTCGAGTACCTGGGCCAGGATCCGATCCATCGCCAGTACCACCACGGCGAGCTGACCTTCTCGATGGTCTACCAGTACTCGGAGAACTTCGTGCTCCCGCTGAGCCATGACGAGGTCGTGCACGGCAAGGGCTCGCTGCTGCGCAAGGCACCGGGCGACGACTGGCAGCAGGCGGCGACGCTGCGCTCCTACCTCGCCTTCCAGTGGACCCACCCGGGCAAGCAGCTGATCTTCATGGGCATCGAGTTCGCGCAGGGCACCGAGTGGTCCGAACAGGCGGGGCTGCCCTGGTGGCTGCTGGAGTACCCGCTGCACCGCGGCGCCCAGCAGCTGGTGAAGGACCTCAACGCGATCCAGGCCGAGTTCCCGGCGCTGTACGAGCGGGATCAGGATCCCGGCGGCTTCGAGTGGCTGATCGGGGACGACGCCGCCCACAACGCGCTGTCCTTCGTGCGCCGCAGCGCCTCGGGCGACCCGGTCGTCGTGGTCCTGAACTTCTCGGCCGAGCCCTGGCACGAGTACCGCATCCCGCTGCCCGAGGGCGGGACGTGGCTCGAGGTGCTCAACTCGGACTCGCCCGTGTACGGCGGCAGCGGGGTCGGGAACCTGGGCCGGGTGCATGCGGAGCAGCTGCCCCTCCACGGCCGCGAGCACTCGGTGCGGCTGTCCGTGCCGCCGCTGGCCGCCGTGGTCCTGGTCCCTGCTCGGCTCCGCGAGGGGTGAGCCCCCGCCGTGGCCCGTGGCCCGTGGCCC
>CAZHSL010000124.1:4646-7177 GCA_964535185.1 uncultured Corynebacterium sp. | reverse complement strand
GCGGTGGGGAGCCGGGTGGGGTCGAGGAGTCCGTTGGTCTTGTCGAGATGATGCTGCCAGCACAGCAGGTGGAGGTTCTCGATCTCGGTGAGCGCACCGGCGCCGGGGGTGCCGCGGCGGCACTCCTCGATGTGGTCGCACTCCGAGGCCCAGGACGTGGGCCGGGTGCAGCCGGGCACCGCGCACATGCCGTTGCGCAGGCGGAGGTGCTCGAGCATCGAGGCGGTGGGCACGAACTTCTCGGCCGGCAGCGGGAGGAAGGCGCCGCTGGCCGCGCCGGTGAGCACGCGGTGCCACACCTCGGAGTCTCCGGCGAGAGCACGGGCCATCGAGGGAGGCAGCGGTATGGTCCCGTCGAGCATGCCGGGCTCGTCCGAGGCGCCGAGCAGGGTCAGGGCTGGGACGATGACGTTCAGGCGGAAGCGTTCGGCCGGTACCTCGACCCCGTCGGTGTCCAGCTCCGCCGCGGCCAAGAGGGCGAAGCGGAGCGTGGCGAGGGAGAGGGACTTGCCGGTCCGGAGGACCTCACCGTCGGGATCATGCGGGATGGGCGTGCCCTCGCGGAGGGCAGCACGCTGTGCGGCCTGGACCGCACGGGCCGACTCGTCGAGGTGCTTCCACTGCGCGAGGATCTCCGGGATCGGCCCCGAGATCTGGATCGTGCCCATCCCGGGCTCGACGCACGGCAGCAGCTCGACGCTGCGAGGGAGCGTGCTCACCGGATCGGGACGATCCTCGCGCTCGCGCAGAACGGAGATGAGCTTCTTCAGCAGGGTGAAGAAACGTTCCGGACTGATATCCGGGGACCAGGTCGCCACGGCGACATCCAGGTTCTTGCGGGAGCTGTCCGACAGGGACCGCGAGGATTTCAGCATCTTCTGGAACCATGTGGACGGCATTCTCCCGAATTCCAGTGCGTCGAGGCATCGCGGGAACAGATGCACGGCCTGGTAGGCATCGCGCAGATGCCATCCCGCAGCGCTGCCGGTGACCCTCAGGGCGAGCGCTGCGCGGGTGGTCTCGACGGCATCGACCTCGACGGCTTCCTCGTACTCGCCGTCGCGCGAGTAGAGCTCCGCGAGGGCGCGATGCTTCTCGGCCAGGCAACGGGCCTCGCGCTTCTCGGCATCCCACACCCGCTGCGCCGCTGCGCTGAGCTGGGGATCATCCATGCTGTCACCGCGAAGGGGAAGATCCTCACGGGTGAGCTCTCGGCGGGCTCTGACGTCCCGCAGGTACGCGGGCAGGGAGGCGAGGAAGGCCTCGTTCTCCGGCTGCTCCTCGCCGTCCTCGCCGAAGGGCGGGAAGGCGATCACGGCTGTGCTCATCGCCCTCCGCCTCCTCTCCGGTGTCCTGTGCGGCCGCGATCATCGGTGACCGCGAGCGGCGGGTCCTGCGCCTTTGCGATATCTCGAGACTATCGAGACGGTCTGGCATTCGACAGTCCAGCCAGAGAATGTGGATAACTTCGTGGATTCCTCCGCGAGGCCCCTCCACAGAGCCCAGAAGGCGATTCATCCGGACGTTCTTTCCTCCACAGAGACGGATTATCCACACCGCGCACAGGATGGCGCCGACAGGGCTATCGTCGGGCGAACCGATACCGAGGTCGAGGCCTGGCGAACCGGCACTGAGGCTGATGTCCGGCGAACCGGCACCGAGTCGGTGCCGATCCACGCACCGTTGCTCAGCGGGGGCTCGCGGACCCGTCGTCGCCGGCATCGCCGCTGGCACCGGCACCAGCACCGCCGCCGTGTCCGCGCGAGATCCAGCTCTCCCAGCTCTCCGCACCGTCACCTCGGGCGGGCTCGCCCGAGAGAGGACCGATGAAGTGCACGACAGTCCCCAGGAGAACGATCATGATGAACATCAACGGACTGCCCCAGAAGGGAGCGTTCGACGAGAACGCCATCACGGCGAGCGCCACCAGGGCAGGCAGCGCTCCGACCGGTGAGAGCGCGAAGACAGCGCCGACCGCGAGGGCGGAGGCCGCGATGATCGGGATGATCCCCCACGAGACGACGTCATCATCGGCGTACAGAAGAGAAAGGGACCACAGCAGGATCCAGCCGGCGAGCACACCGAGCGCGAGCGAGCCGCCGAGCTTCAGACCGCCGTAATGCGACCACCGAGGCAGATCGAAGGAGCGCAGAGCCGCCCAGCCGGCGCCTGCCCCCAGGAGGATGCCACCGAGCATCAGGAGCGTGGACGCAAGATCCAGCACGGCAGAGAGCCGGATCGTCTGATCCCCGACGAGCAGCGCGGTCTGCACCATGAACAGCTGGACTGCTCCGAGGCCCGCCAGCACTGCACCGGCGCTGACGAGCGCGCCGACTTGACGATAGGAGAACGCAGCCATGAGCGCTACGAGCAGGACCGCACCCACTGCCGTGCCCACTGGGTCTTCTGCCGTCCGCGCCAGCGAATTCACCGTCAGACTGCCCGCGATCACCGCAGCCATCGTCCCGGCTCCCGCCGCGCGCACGATGCCCCCGGGACCGACCTCTCCACCTCTGACTGCGTTCGACATC
>CAZHSL010000124.1:0-4546 GCA_964535185.1 uncultured Corynebacterium sp. | reverse complement strand
GAAGCGCTCCCGCCAGCTGCGGCGGGCGAAGCCCGGTGACGGCAGCGCGCTGAAGCCGCTGGCCTGGTGGCAGCTGCTCACCCGCACCCAGTTCTTCCTCGACCCGGAGGAGTCCGAGGGCCGCACCGCGCAGTACGCGGTCGACGTGCGCTTCCTCGCCACCCCGCTCGAGGGCGGGAAGATCGCCGAGGGCGCGCGCCACGCCCCGGTCGCCCTGTACCAAGACGGATTCCAGCAGCAGATCGCGAACCCGCCGGTGGCGTTCGCCGTGCCGGGCGGTGTGATCGAGGTGGGGACCAGCGACTACGGGCTGACCCGCATCCACCATGTCCGCGAGGACGGCTCCCCGGCGGAGGTGCTGCGCCCGCACCGCCGCTCAGCGGAGGGCCTGCGGGCTCGCTTCGCCCGCCGTCACCCGGCCGTGAGCCGGATGGTGGGCCTGGTCGCGGTGCTGATCCTGCTGGTGGGCCTGGTGCTGATGGTGCCGCAGGCGGTGGAGCTGGTGACGTCCCTGGAGGTGGTCGCCGCGCAGGTGGGGACGTTCACCTCGCCGATCCAGCTGCCCGCATGGCTGAACACCGCATTGCTGGTGGTCGGGATCATCGCCGCCTTCGAGCGAGCGCTCACCCTGCGCAACCACTGGCTGATCGACGCCGACACCACCTGGACGTCCTTCATCTGACCGCAGTGCGCGCCGCCTGGGGAAAACCCTTCGCACCCAGCACGTCCGTCGTCGTACCGTCGGCCCATGCCGCACCCGCCCGCTCAGCCCGCGCACCCCACACAGCCCGCACAGCCCGCACGACCCGATGCGATCTACGCCGATCCGCGGCTCGCCGCCTGCTACGACACCTTCGACGGCGAGCGCGACGACCTCGACCACTACCGCGCGATCCTCGCCGAGCACGGCGCGCGCTCGGTGCTCGACGTAGGCTGCGGGACCGGCTCCCTCGCCACCTCGCTCGCGCTCGACGGGCTCGCGGTGACCGGCGTGGATCCCGCGCGGGCGTCGCTCGAGATCGCCCGTGCCAAGCCCGGTGGAGAGGCCGTGACCTGGGTGCACGGCACCGCCGAGGAGCTGCCGACGCTCGGGGCAGACGCCGCGGTGATGACCGGGAACGTGGCGCAGGTGTTCGTGACGGATGAAGCATGGTCGGGCACGCTGGGAGCGATCCGTCGGACGCTCCGCGACGGCGGGGTGCTGGTGTTCGAGTCGCGCCGGCCCGAGCGCAGGGCCTGGGAGGACTGGGCGGCCGACACCGCCGAGAGCGAGCACGAGGTGCAGGGCATCGGTCGTGTGCGCACCCGCCAGGTGGGTTTCGAGGTGGCGCTGCCGCTGGTGACCTTCGCGGACGAGTTCCGCTTCGAGGACGGCACCACGCTCACCTCGTCCTCCACGCTGCGCTGGCGCAACGAGGCGGAGCTGCGCTCCACGCTCGACGACGCCGGATTCGCGGTGAGCGAGATCCGGGAGGCACCGGACCGTCCCGGGCGGGAGTTCGTGGTGATCGCCCGCGCCGTGTGAGCGCCAGGGCCGAACCGGAGGGGGCGACCGGAGCTCCTCTTCGCGGCTCAGCTCTCGGGGACGTCCCCGGTCCCGGTGTAGAACCCGTAGGTGGCATCGGCCCGCTGCTGCGCGACCTGGGCGTCCTCGCCCGAGGCGGTGTGGGCGACAGCCCACCCGTCGGCCGCGCCGCGGTAGAAGGAGCGGCCCTCCTCGGTGCCGGCCCAGGCCTCGGCCTCCTCCGGGGCGAGAGAACCCTCGGTCCCGCCGAGGTGGAGGGCGAGTCCGAGCATGCCGCCGTCCCAGCCCACGCCGGTGGCGCCGGGGCCGAAGGTCTCCCACATCTCGGCGGGGACGTCCGCGACGCGGGAGACGTGCTCGAGCTCGACGCTCGTAGCGGCCTCGCCCTCGGCGGCCAGGCGCAGCGTCACCCAGGACACGGCGCCCATCATCTCCCAGGTCACGGCCACTTCCGCGGCGCCGTCGGCCGGTGCCTCGCACACCAGGATCTCGCCGCCCGCATTGCCCTCGAACTGGTAGCGGCCGCCTTCGCGCAGGTCGCCGCTGATCGGCAGGAACCAGCTGCTGATCCGTTCGGCGGTGGTGACGGCGGTCCAGGCCTCGGCGAGCGGGACGGGGACGCTCTGCTCGAGGGACTGGACGTGCACGGGGGCGCCGTCGCGCTCCTCGGTGCGGTAGGTGCGGGTGACGGACTGCAGCTGGGCGGGGACGTCGACCATGGCGGTTCTCCTTCGCGGGGGTGCCGACGATACCGCCGCCGCTCTCACCGCCGCAGGGCCAGCACGATCGCCCGGTACGCCACACCGATCAGCACGAGCACCACACCGGAGACGACCGTGCTGCCTGGCAGCGCCGCGACCAGCACCACGCAGCCGATCAGGCCCACCACCTGCATGACCTTCGGGAACAGTCGCCACTGCCCCGCCTGGGTGAGGGCGGCGAGGTTCGCGACGGCGTAGTAGAGCAGCACGCCGAAGGAGGACGCGGCGATCGCGACCAGCACGTCGGAGGCCAGCAGCACCAGCAGCACGATCGCGATCCCGGCGACCACCTCGGCCCGCTGGGGCACCCCGTACCGGTTGCTCGAACGGGCCAGCGGCCGCGGCAGGTCGCCGCCGCGCGCCATCGCGAGCATGGTGCGGGAGACCCCGGCGACCAGGGCGAGCAGCGCCCCGGAGGCGGCCGCGACCGCGCCGACGGTGATCACCACGCCCCACGCGCTTCCTGCGCCGACGGCCTGCAGCGCGGTGAGGAACGGGGCGGGCCCCCAGCCCTGCGCGCCGGGCGCGGGGCCGACGAGCACCAGCACCACCGACAGCGCCAGGTACAGCGCCGCCACCACGGCGAGCGCCGTGACGATCGCGCGGGGGATGGTGCGGCGCGGGGAGAGGACCTCCTCGCCGAGGGTCGCGACGCGGGCATAGCCGGCGAAGGCGAAGAACATCAGCGCCGCGGCCTGCATCACGGCGAGCGCGATCCCGGCCGCGCCGCCGCTGCCGGCGCCGAGCACGGCGGCCAGTCCCCCGTCCCACAGCGTCGTGCCGGCGCCGGCGAGGGGGCCGGGCACGGCCCATGGGCCGGTCGTGCCGGTCTCGCCGCTCCCAGCGCCCGACGCCGGCCCGGAGACCAGGCCGATCACCAGCCGCGCCCCGGTGAGCACGAGGGCGAGCAGAGCCACGGTGACCAGCACGCGGGCGAGGGCCGCGGTGCGGGTGATGCCCACGAGGTTCACGCCCACCAGCGCCATCACCACGAGCGCGGCGACCAGGCGTTGGACGGGCTCGGGCACCAGATACGCCGCGACGACGAGCGCCATCGCGGCGCAGGAGGCGATCTTGCCGATCACGAAGCACCAGCCGGCGAGGAAGCCCCACCACTGGCCGAGCTGCTCGCGCCCGTAGTGGTAGGTGCCGCCGGAGCTCGGGTGCTGAGCGGCGAGCTGCGCGGTGGAGGTCGCATTGCACAGGGCGACGACGGCGGCGATCAGCACCGCGAGCGGCGCGAGGGCGCCGGCCAGATCCTGCGCGGCGCCGAGGGAGACGAAGGCGCCCGCGCCGATCATCGAGGCGAGCCCGATGATCACGGCGTCGCGCAGCCCGAGCCGACGCTCGAGCCCTCCCTCGACGGGAGTGCCGATGCTGTTGCCGGGAAGCGGTCGGCCGAAGGAGTCGCTCATGCCATCCATTCTGTGCGGTGGTGGGCACGAAGAACGCCGACGACGCACCCCTCCTGCGCGGGATGCACCGCCGACGTCCTCCGCGGCGGGGGTCGGACAGGATCAGCCGTGTTGGCGGTCGTTCCCCTTGCCGTGGCCCTTGCCGTGGCCCTTGCCGTGGCCATGGCCGTGACCCTTATCGTGGGCCTTGCCGTGGCCATGGCCCTTGCCGTTCCCGTGGCCGGGGTGCTCGGGGTCGCAGTGGGGATGGCCCTTGCCGTTCCCGTGCCCCTTGCCCTTCCCGTGACCGTGCCCGTGACCCTTGCCCGGGTGCTCGCACTCGGTGGGTCCGTCCTCGTCACCGCCGCCGGCGTCGGGGAACCCGCCGTCCAGGCCCACGATGATCGGATCGTGGTCGGAGGAGGCGAAGGGGCCGGACTCGTAGAGGTCGGTGGCGTTGTTCTGGTAGCGGCCGTACTGCGCCATCACGGGCTCGGGGCCGTTGATCTGCCAATCGGTCGCGCCGGTGACGCGCTCGGCGGCGCTCGCGGAGCCGATCACGTGATCGAGCGAGCCCACCATGCCGCCGTAGCTGTAGGACCAGCCCTCGGGATCGTGCTCCTCGCCGAGGTTCACAAAGCCCTGCTCGTAGAACAGCTGCAGCGGCTCCTCCTGGGTGTAGGCGTTGAAGTCACCGCCGTGCAGCACATCCTCCACGCCGAGCTCGGCCGCGGTCTCCTCGCCCCAGGTCAGCAGCGCCTCGGCCTGCTGGAGGCGGGAGGTTCGGGCGTTGCCCTGCACCGGGTCCTCGGGCAGGTCGGCGTCCTCCGCGTCCTGCGAGCCCTTGGACTTGAAGTGGTTGACGG
>CAZHSL010000123.1:0-7212 GCA_964535185.1 uncultured Corynebacterium sp. | reverse complement strand
GCCGGTCCGTGGGGCGCCTGGTCATGGGCACCCGGGTGGTGCGGGACGACGGCGGGCCGGTGCACGTGCGCCAGAGCCTGATCCGTGCCGTGATGGCGATGTTCGAGATCTGGTCGACCAGCGGGGCCGTGGCTCTGATCTGCTCCGTGATCGATCGCAGGTCCCGACGGGTCGGCGACCTGCTGGCCGGCACGATGGTGATCCAGGAGCGCATGCGTGATCCGGTGCCCGAGAGGCTCGAGGTCCCGGCAACGCTGCAGGAGTGGGTGCGCGGCGCGGACGTGGGCCGCCTGCCGCTGACCCTCATGCAGGACATCCGCTCGTTCCTGCCGCGCGCCACGACGATCAACGCCGAGTCCCGGCGCCAGCTGTCCCGCGACCTGCTGCGCCGCACCCTGCCCCATGTGGCCCCGGCGCCTCCGCCCGGCACGGACCCCGAGGCCTTCCTCACGGCGGTGATCGCCGAGCGGTCCCGACGGGACGAGGCGCGGCTGCGCCGCGGTCAGCAGCGGCAGCGCGAGCTCTCGGAGGAGGTGCGAGCGGTGCCGTTCACCGGCTGACCCGCGCGGGCTCGCCGCGCGGGGCTCACTGCGCGGCCGGGGCCTCCGCCCGACCGGCGATGAGCACCGGGATCCCGCCCTCGACCGGGTGGACGCGGGCGCAGCCCGTGCACTGCAGCGCCTGCTCGACGTCCCGCAGCTCGCCGCCGCAGTCCGGGCATCGCAGGATCGAGCGCACCCATCCGGGCACGTCCGCGCCGCTGGCACCGGCGGGCAGCGCGGTGGCGGAGGCGTCGGGACCGCCGTCCTCGGCCTGCACCAGCGCGAGCACCTCGTCGCGAAGGCGGTGCATCGTCCCCTCCTGCTCCGCCTCGACGTTCAGGCGCAGCAGCGCCTCGGTGTGCGAGGAGCGCAGCGAGAACCACCAGCGGTCCTCGCCGGGGACGCCCTCGCCCCAGTGCTCGACGGTCAGACCGTCGAGGTCGTCGATCCGCACGCCCGGCCGGGCCTCGATGTGCGCACGCACCCGTTCGCGGGAGGCCGCGGCGTCCGCGACGCGGCAGTTGATCTCGCCGCTGGCGACGTACGGGGAGTCGGCCCGGACCAGCTCGGACACCGTGCCCTCGGTCTCGGTGAGGGCGGCCAGCACGTGCAGGGCCGCGAGCATCCCGGAATCGGCGGAGTAGAAGTCGCGGAAGTAGAAGTGCGCGGAGTGCTCCCCGCCGAAGACGGCACCGTGCTCGGCCATGAGCGCCTTGATCACGGCATGCCCGACGGGCGTGCGCACGTGCCGCCCGCCGGCCGCACGCACCGTCTCGCCGACGTGGCGGGAGGAGACCAGGTTCGCGACCACGACCGGCTCTTCCTCCCCGGCCTCGCGGGCACGCGCGATCTCCCGCCGGGCGATGAGGGCGGTGATCGCCGAGGGCGGCACCGGGGTTCCCCGCTCGTCGAGCACCACGCACCGGTCGGCATCGCCGTCGAAGGCGAGCCCCAGGTCCGCGCCCTCGCGGAGCACGGCCGCCTCCAGGTCGCGCAGGTTCTCCGGCCGCAGCGGATCGGCCGGATGGTTCGGGAAGCTGCCGTCGAGCGCGAAGTGCACGCCGATGAGCTCGACCTGCTCCAGCGTGCCCAGGACGGCGGGTGCGGTGTGCCCCGCCATGCCGTTGCCCGCATCGACGACCACGCGCACCCGGCGCTCGGAGGGCAGCTGCACCAGGGCGTGCAGGGCGGCGGCGTAGTCCTCGAGGGTGTCGATACCCTCGGCGCGGCCCTCGCCGCGCTCGGGGATCTCCCCGGCGTCGAGGTAGGCCTCGGCGGCGCGCCGGATCTCCTCGAGGCCGCTGTCGCGGCCGATCGGGCGGGCGCCGGGCAGGCAGAGCTTGAAGCCGTTGTCCTCGCCCGGGTTGTGGGAGGCGGTGACCATGACACCGGCGGCGTGGTGCAGACCGGAGGCGCAGTAGAGCTGATCGGTCGAGGACAGACCCGTGTCGGCGACGACCGCTCCCCGGCGCACCGCCCCGTCGATCACGGCCTGCGAGAGCTCCGGGGAGCTCAGGCGCATGTCGTGGGCGACGATCATCGCGGGGGTGTCCAGGTGGTCGGCGAAGGCGGCGCCGAACGCGCGGGCGATCTCTGTGGTGAGGGTCTGCCCCGCACGGCCTCGCACGTCGTTGGCCAGCACGATGCCGGACAGGTCCGCGCCGCCGATGCCGGAGCCGGCGGCCGGGCCGGGGCGGGGCTGCGACGGGCGCGGCTCAGTCATGGGGGCTCCTGACGACGTGGAGGTGTCGGGCGGAGGGTGTCGCCTCCTGCGTCGCCGGGCGCGGCGTGCGGGCGGAGCGGACCGCAGCGGTCGGCGGGCCGGTCACCTGCTCGGGCGCCGGCTGCCGGGTGACGGCGTCGGCGAGGGCGACCAGGTCGTCGCTGGCCTCCTCCCCGCCCGGGACCCGCAGCAGCTCCCAGCCGCGCGGCGGCGTCATCCGGGAGGCGTGCTCCCGGCAGAGGTCGTAGGCGTGCGGCTCGCTGAGGCGCGACAGCGGCCCCAGCACGGCCGTGGAATCCTCGTACACGAAGGTCAGCGAGCTGACAGCGGGCCTGGAACAGGCGGTCCGGGAGCATTCTCGAGCAGGCACGCCCTGCAGTCTACGCAGGCGCGGCGCGGGCCGTCCGGCGGCACGCCCTGCGATCCGCTCCCTGCACGCCGGCCGGCCCGTCCGACGGGGCGGGGCCGATAGAGTGCGGCCATGGATGTCCAGCCCCTGCGCCCCGGCGCTCCCGGACCCCGGCAGGGGCCGCGCCGGCGGGACCGTCGGGGTCGGGGCCGCCGCTGGGAGCTGATCCCGCCGCACCTGCCCGGATACCGCACCCGGCGGGAGCGCTTCGACGACCTGGTGGCCGACGCCGGCGCCGCTCTCGCCGAGCGCTTCCCCCGCCGTCTCGCGCATCTGCAGGTGCTCGTGGAGGAGGTGCCGTCGGCGGATCCGGCTCCGTGGGAGGAGTCGAGCGTGATCCTGGGCCGTGTGATCCCTCCCTCGCGGGAGCATCCCGCCCGGGTGATCGTCTACCGGCGCCCGCTGCAGACCCGCTGCGAGGACGAGACCGAGCTGGAGACGCTGGTGCGGCAGGTGCTGTCGGAGCAGATCGGCTCGCTGCTGGGCATCGCCCCCGAGGACGTGGACCCCGAGGCCTGGGCCGCCTGAGGCCCGCCTCTGTCCCGGCCGGTCAGGGGGCCAGCCGCACCGTGACCGGGTCCTGGCCTCCCCGCGCCGAGAGGATCGGGAGGGACGAGAGCAGCACCGCATCGCTGCCGTCGCTCTCCCGCTGCGTCCAGCTCGCGTGCACGGCCCCGGGCACCTCGGGCACGATCGTGATCCCGGCGGCGCGCTCCTGACCGACCTGCAGCTGGTCGGAGGTCAGCGAGACCGTCGCGTCCGCGGGGACGTCGACCGTCAGCGGCTCGCCCGCGGACCCGTCGGCCGCCATCGGGATCACCGTGGCCGCGGACGGCGCCGAGCCGATCAGCGTCAGGCGCCCGGCCGAGCCCTGCGCGGGCAGGCTGCTCATGGCATGGGAGCCGATCTCCGGCGCCGGGGCGACGAGGGTGAAGTCGACGGGCGCGCCGACGGTGTCCCCGGGCAGGTCGGCCCCGGTGAGCTCACTGCGGGTGACGGCCGAGATCGGGTCCTCGGAGCGGACCTGCACCGCATAGGTGCCGTCCGCCACGCCCTCCAGGGGGATGCTCACGACGGTGCCCGCGGGCACGTCGACCTCCTCCCGCGCCCCCGCCTCGACGGGGCCGTCCGGTCCGACCACCTCGACGGAGGCGGTGGTCCCGCTGCCCTGCGGATTCGCGAGGACCAGGGTGGGGGCGGCGCCGGCGACCTCGACGCCGGGCATCATCAGCTCGGTGCCGGCGGCGGGCAACGGGGAGAGGATCTCGGCGCCGCCCGGGGTGAGGCCGTCGCGCTCGGTGCTCTGGACGTGCATGGACAGCGGTGCGCCGAGCACGGAGACGCCCACGCCGAGCGCGTCCTCCCCCGGGGTCACGGATTCCAGCAGGACCCGCTGCTCCTCACCGGGCGCGACGACGACCTGGCTGCGGCCCTCCATCGCGGCGGGTCCGTCCTGGGTCCACAGCTGCACCGAGGCAGTGGCCGGTCGCTCCGTCGGGTTGCGCAGCACGAGCACGGAGCTGTCGCCCTTCGCCGTGGAGACCCCGAGGAAGGACGCCTCGGTGACCGGCTCGCCGCAGCGCGTCAGCGCATAGGAGCGGAAGTCGCCGGAGGCGGTGAGGGTGGCCTGGATGACATCGGGCACGGGCCGGCCGCCGTCCGAGGTCGCGGAGGTCACGTGGGGGGCGCCCGCCACGCCCGATGCGCCCAGGACGGAGAACCCGAGATCCTGGGAGGCCGGTTCGTCGCCGATCACGGAGCCGTCGGCCGTCTCCGCCGTGATGGAGGGGGCGCGGACCGAGCCGTCGTCCTCCTGGAGCGTGCTCGATGCGCTGACGCGCCCGAACAGCAGCGAGGACTCGGGCTCGACGGACACCGCACGCAGCGAGACCTCGGGGCTGGGCGGGGTGATGGCGAGGTCGGCGTCCGGCCCGGCCTCGAGAGCGCCCTCGGGCAGCTCGAGCGGCCCGTAGCACCAGCGGGTGCTCGGCCCCGGCTGGGACTGCGCGGTGGCGTGCTCGACCTCCCGCGGCGACGACGGCGCGGTGATGGCCACGGCGCCGACCGAGAGCGCGAGCGGCGCGAGTGCGGCCAGCGCCAGCACGGATCGTCGGCCGCTGCGACGCTCCGGCTGCTCCGGGCGCGGGTCGCGGGGGTCCTCGGGGGCGGTGCGGTCAGCCATACATCTCCTCCACCGAGCGCGAGCGGATCCGCCACGGGATCGAGATCAGAGCGGTCAGACCGACCCCGGCGTACAGCAGCACCTGCCAGAGCAGCCGCAGCGGCTGCTCGCGGTGCACGTCGACCTCGCCCTCCGCGCCGGCCGGCAGCTCGAACCCCTGGGCCCAGCCGTCCACCTCGACGGGTGCGAGCTCGTCGCCGTCGAGGGTCGCGCGCCACCCGGTGTCGAAGCGCTCGGCGAGGACCACGGTGCGCGCGGCGTCGTCGGCGGGCACCGTGCCCTCGGCGTCGACGGCGGCGCTGTCCAGCGGGATGGGCGTCCCTCCGCCGCGGACGACCGCCCGCGGTGCCGCGTCGATGACGCGCCACATCCCGCCGCGGGATCCTTCGGTGACCTTCTCCAGCTCCGTCGAGCTGTCGAGCACGCCCATCAGCCCGGCCTGCTCGTCGAGGTCGCCGCGCACCACCACGTAGGACACGGCGAGGTCCGAGACCGCGGCGCGCTCGCCGTCCTCCCCGCCGACGGCGGAGGAGAGCACCGCGGCCACGCCCTCGCGCAGCGCCGTGGAGGCGGGATCGCCGTCGACCGGCTCCCCCGCGGCGACGGTCTCCACGTCGCGGGCGTTCGCGATCGCGGCGTGCTGGACCACGGAGTCTCCGCCGTGGACGACCAGCCGCGCCTCGACAGAGCCGTCCGGCAGCTGGGTGAGCATCAGCACGCGCGAGCGGGCGTCGGTGAGGCCCTGGTCCGCGGCGGCCGCGGGGACCTCGCCGCCCTCGACCCGCTCCACCCGGAGCTGGCCGGGCAGCAGCAGGGTCCAGCCGGTGACCGAGACCAGGCAGGCCGCGGCGACGAGCACGCCCAGCGCGCCGGTGCTCAGCCGCCGGAGGCGCCCGTCGCCCTCCTCGCGCCGGGCGAGGGCGTCGAAGGTGGCGGCGGCGCCGACGGCCAGCGCGAGCAGGACCGCGCTGAGCAGGGCGTGGGCGGCGGGGGTGACGAGCTCGCCGTCCGCGACCGCGACCGGGGTGCGCAGGCTCAGCAGCACCGCCAGCATCCCCAGCGCGGCCACCAGCACGCCGAACCGGCCCACCCGGCCGGCGGCACCGGGCAGGAACGGGGCGACCAGCGCGGCCAGCACCACGGGCGCGACGGGCAGCAGCGGCAGCAGTGCGGCGGCGGTCGCGCCCACCAGCGGGAGGAGCGCCTCCTGCACCCCGGGCGCGACCGGCCACAGGGTGAGCAGGTCGGTGGTCGTCGCGGTGGCGGCGGTGGGCGGAACCCCAGCGACGGCGAGGAGGGTCTCGGGGTGCCCGAGGTAGACGGGGACGTAGGGGGCGTGCAGGGCGAGGGAGGGCAGCAGCACCCACAGAAGCCGGCGCCGACGTCCCGGCACCGCTGCGGCGATCAGCACCAGTGCGAGGGCGGTGAGCACGACGAGGACGGGCTGCACGGCACCGATCACCAGCAGCACGAGGCCTGCGGCCGCCGCGGCCGACACGCTGGCCTGGGAGACCTTGTGGGGCAGCCCGATAGAGCGTCCGATCGCGAGGGCGAGCAGCGGCAGCAGCAGGTGCACCAGCAGCAGCGGCCAGGCACCAGCGGTCAGAGCCGTCAGCAGGGGCGGCGCGAGCGCCCACACGCTCGCGATGACCAGGCGCGACCCGACCGCGCGGGTCAGCGCTCCGGAGGCCCACCAGGCCAGCAGCGCGCTCGCGGGCACGGCGGCGAGCACGAGGCCCTCGATCAGCAGACCGCCGCCGAGCGGCAGGTGGCCGAGCAGCCGGATCAGGGGATCTGCGGGACCGCGCTCCCCCAGGCCGCCGGGGATCCAGCTCGACCATGCCGCGTCCCACAGGTCCGCGGTGCGCTCGGGAAGGGGCAGGAGGCCGGGGCCGACGAGCTCACCGCGGCCGAAGAGGCCGCGCAGGGCGAACAGCCCGACCACGGTCGCGGTCAGCGCGACCGCCGCCGTCCAGACGATGTGGCGTCCGTAGTCCGCGTCGTCGAGGCCGTGGCGGGTCCCGGCGACGCCCCAGGTGGTGCGGCGGATCTGGCGTCGGCGGTCGTCATCGGCGAAGACGCGCGTCCAGGTGTCGTCGGCCCAGCGCCGCATCCCCTCCCCGCGCGGCAGGTACAGCGGGGCCAGGCGGCCCCGGGGGACGCGGGTGCGACGGCGCTCACGCCGCCCCCTGGCGAGCACGCGCCGCGCCCGCGGCAGCACCGCCGCCGAGGCGCGCAGCTCCATCAGGGCGGTGCGGGGCGCCGAGGCGGCGAGCGCGGCCGCCATCCGCAGCAGCGTCACCAGCGGGAGCAGCAGCAGGGACAGCAGGGCGTGCGGCAGGGAGCGCTGCTTGAG
>CAZHSL010000122.1:0-7224 GCA_964535185.1 uncultured Corynebacterium sp. | reverse complement strand
TGGCGAGCATGCCGAACCTGTGGAACTACACCAAGGACCTGTTCACCACGCCCGGGTTCGGCGACACCGTGGACTTCGTGCAGATCAAGCGGCACTACTACTACGTGCACGAGGACCTCAACCCCACCCAGGTGGTGCCCGTGGGCCCCGACCTCGAGCCGCTGCTCGAGCCGCACGACCGGGACCGCTTCGAGACGGACACCTGGGGCCCTGGCGGCTCCGCACCCCTGCCGCCGCTCGCCGCCGAGGTGGTCGATCCCACCCACACCCCGCTGCACGTGACCGGCCGCTGACCCGCCGGTCCGCCCGCGCCGGCGACCGCGGGCGGACGGGGCGCGTGCGCATCGGCGCCCGCCCCGGTCGGCGCGGCCTACGATGGTGCGCGCCATGGATGACCACTCCCCCGCCCTCGTCGCCGACGACCTCCGCCTCGACTACGGCGCCGTCCGCGCGCTCGACGGGCTGAGCCTGTCCGCACAGCGCGGCGCCGTCACCGCTCTGCTGGGCCCCAACGGGGCCGGCAAGACCACCGCCATCTCGTGCGCCACCGGCCTGCTGCGCCCCGACGGGGGCACCGTGCGGGTGCTCGGCGCCGACCCGTGGCGCTCGAGCCCCGAGCACCGCGCCCGGGTGGGCGTGATGATCCAGGACGGCGGGCTGAACTCGGGCGCGTCGGCGATGCAGCTGCTGCGCTACGGAGCGAGCCTGCACGCCGCACCGCTGGACGTGGACGAGGTCGCCGAGCACCTGGGGATCGACGAGTTCGCCCGCACCCTGGTGCGCCGCCTCTCCGGGGGCCAGCGCCAGCGCCTGGCCCTCGCCCTGGCCATCATCGGGCGGCCGGACCTGGTCTTCCTCGACGAGCCCACCGCCGGGATGGATCCCTCCATCCGGCGCCGGGTGCGGGAGCTGGTCCGCGGCCTCGCCCGCACGGGCACCGCGGTCGTGCTCACCACCCATCTCATGGACGATGTCGTGGGACTGGCCGATGCCGTCCGCGTCATCTCCCGGGGCCGGGTGCTCGCCTCCGGCTCGGTGCAGGAGGTGATCCGCGAGCACCGCGCCGCCGACGGCGCCGCCGTGGTGCAGGCGACCGCCACCGGCGTCGACCCGGAGACGGTCCCCGCGCTCGAGGCCGATCTGCGGGCCGCGGCCGCACGGCACGGCGCGCACCTCGAGGTCACCTCGGGCGGGGCGGCCGATCTCGAGACCGTACTGCTGGACCTGATGGACGCCGACCACCCCGCCGCCGCCCCCGACGGACCTGCGGACCCGACCTCCCAGACCACTCCCGCGACCGAGGAGGACGCCCGATGAGCGCACCGCGCGAGACCTCCTCCCCCGAGCGCACCCCGCTGCCCGCGCCGCCGCTGCGTCGCATCCTGTCCCACGGCAACCTCGAGGCGCGGATCCTGCTGTCGAACGCGGAGCAGCTGATGGTCGCCATCGCCCTGCCCGCCCTGGTGCTCATCGGCCTGTGGCTGCTGCCGCTGGGCCGGCTCGACGGCGTCGCCGCGATCGACACCGCAGTGGCCGCGACCTTCGCCACGGCGCTGATCTCCACCTCCTTCACCTCGCAGGCGATCATCACCGGCTTCGACCGGCGCAACGGGGTGCTGCGCTGGGTGGCCACGACCCCGCTGGGCCGCGGCGGGTACCTCGCCGGGAAGATCCTGGCCACGCTCGCCACCCACGTGCTCCAGGTGCTCGTGCTGGGCGTCATCGCGCTGGTCATCGGCTGGCGGCCGGAGATCCCGGGCCTGCTGGCCGCGGTCCCGGTATGGCTCGCCGGCACCGTCGCCTTCGGCGCTCTCGGCCTGCTGGTGGCGGGCACGCTGCGCACCGAGGCGGTGCTGGCGGTCTCGAACCTCGTGTTCGTGCTGCTGGTCGCCGTCGGCGGCGTCGCCTTCCCCACCTCCTCCTACCCCCGGATCCTGGGCGGCCTGGTGGACCTGCTGCCCTCCGGCGCCCTGGGCGAGCTGCTGCGCGCCTGCCTCGCCTCCGGCGCCTTCTCTCCCGGCTCGGCGCTCGTGCTGCTCGCCTGGGCCGTCGCCGGGGTGCTGGCCGTCGTGCGCTGGTTCCGCTGGACCGACAGCTGAGGGCTCCCGGGCGGCACGCCGTGCGGCGTCGGTCGCATCCGTCCCCACGGCCCAGCGTTCTCCCGGCCTCGGACCCTAGACTCGAGGCATGCCCCGCCCCACTGCCTCCGCGGCGCGCCGGCCCGTACGGCACGGCCGCCTGACCACGCTGCCCGATCCGCGCCTGCCCTCCTGGGGCCCGCAGCGCCGGGCACGGCTCGCCGCGATCGCCTTCTGGGGCAATCTGCTCAGCCAGATGGGCATCATCCTCTCCGGTGCCGCGGTGCGGCTGACGGCCAGCGGCCTTGGCTGCTCCACCTGGCCGAACTGCAAGCCCGGCCAGTTCACGCCGGAGCTGACGATGGAGTCCGGGATCCACCCCTTCGTGGAGTTCGGCAACCGCACCCTGACCGGGGTGCTGAGCATCTTCGCGGTCGCGGTGCTGCTGGTGACCTGGCGCTGGCTGGGCCACAAGGGACCGGGCTTCCGGCGTCTGGCCTGGGTGCCGCTGATCGGCACGGCGGTGCAGGCGCTGATGGGTGCCTTCGTGGTCTGGTTCGACCTCCATCCCGGGCTGGTGAGCCCGCACTTCCTGATCTCCCCGCTGCTGGGCGCCGCCTCGATGGTGCTGCTGGTGCGGCTCTACGACGGCGACGGGCACGTGCGCCTGGCGGTCCCTGCACGCGCGGTGACCGTGTTCGTGCCGCTGGCCGTGGTGGGCTTCGTGGTGCTGGTGCTGGGCACGATCGTCACCGGCACGGGACCGCACTCCGGGGATGCCGGCGAGGTCACCCGCATCGCCCTGAACCCGATGATCGCGGCCCGGATCCACGCCGTCGCCGTCTACGCGTTCTGTGCGCTGCTGATCGCGCTGCTGCTCGTGCTGCACCGCGCGCATGCCCGCCGCGAGGCGCTCGTCGCCGCGTGGTGGCTGCTGGGCCTCACGCTCGCGCAGGGCGTGGTCGGCTACGTCCAGTACTTCCTCGGCCTGCCCGAGCTGGTGGTCTTCCTCCACATGATCGGGGCGGCGCTGTTCGCGGCGACCATCGCGTGGGCGGGCGCCCGGCTGGTCACCTGGCAGGAGCCCGCTCCTGCCGGCGACGCGCACGAGTCCGGCACCGCCGCCGCACGCGACACCACGGAGGCACGATGATCCTCGGCCGACGCCGCCGCAGCTCGACGCAGGAGCTGCCCACCCTCGACCAGGCGCGCCCGGCGGGCGAGTTCGTCGCCTCGGTGCTCTCGCACCTGCGCGACGTGGTGGAGGTGGGCTGGAACCTGCTCGAGGTCGATGCCGAGGCGCATCGCCTGATCCGTGAGGCCGGCGCGACCAGCTGCTACCTCGACTACCACCCCGTGTTCGGCGCCTCGCCCTTCGGGCACGTCATCTGCACCTCCCTCAACGACGGCGTGCTGCACGGCCGCCCCTACGACCGGGTGCTGGTCGAGGGGGACCTGCTCTCGCTCGACTTCGCGGTCGAGGTCGAGGGCTGGGTCGCCGACTCCTGCCTGTCGATCATCGTCGGCGCGCCCCGCGAGGAGGACCTGCAGCTGATCCGGCACACGGAGCAGGTGATGTGGGCGGGCATCGACCAGGTGCGTGCGGGCGCGACCGTCGGCGACATCGGCTTCGCGGTGATGAACGAGGCGACCTCCCTCGGCTACTCGATCAACGACCGCTTCGGCGGGCACGGCGTGGGGCGCACGATGCACGAGGCGCCCTTCGTGCCCAACCACGGCACGCCCGGCGGCGGCGCCGAGCTCGTGGCCGGTCAGCTGATCACGGTCGAGCCGTTCCTGGTGCCCACCACGTCCGAGCTGCGGGTGGACGAGCGCGACGGCTGGACGCAGCTCTCGGCCGACGGCTCCCGCGGCGCGCACGCCGAGCACACCCTGCAGGTCACCGACGGCGCGCCGATCGTCCTCACCGCGCGGGCGGACGATCCCTCGCCCCGCAGCTCGCTGGGCTGAGCTCCCTCTCGCGGCTCCCTCTCGCGCGCCGAGCGGCGCCCCGCGGTGATCAGACCAGCAGCTCGCGCAGGCTCGCGGCGATCCCGTCGGCGTCGAGGCCCTGCGCGGCGAGGATCGCATCCCGCTTGGCGTGCGGGATGAACTCCTGCGCCACACCCAGCACGCGCATCGCCGGGGCCGGTGCGGCGAGCGTCGCCCGTTGCACGAGGGACACCGCGAGTGCGGCACCGATCCCCCGCTCGGCCAGGCCGTCCTCGAGGGTGACGACGGCGCGGGCGCTCGCGGCCAGCTCGCACAGCGGCGCGGCGAGCGGGAGCGCGCGCACCGGGTCGAGCACGACGATGTTGAGGCCCGGATGCGTGCGCGCGAGCTCCGCGGCGGCGGCGAGGGCCCGGTCGGCGAGGGCGCCGACGGAGAGCAGCAGCAGGTCGATCGGGGCGGCCGGGTCCCCGGCGAGCACGTCCCCCGCGGGCAGCTGCGCGACGGCCGGCAGGTCGGCGGGGCACGCCCCCTTCGGGAAGCGGACGATCGAGGGGCCGGGCGTCGCGAGCGCCTCGGGGACCGCGGCGGCGAGCCGCGTCCCGTCCCGGGGCGCCCACAGGCTCAGCCCGGGCACCTGCGTCGCGAGGGCGAGATCCCAGATGCCGTGGTGGCTGGGACCGTCATCGCCCGTGACCCCAGCGCGGTCCAGCGTGATCGTGACGTCCTCGCCGTGCAGGGCGAGGTCCAGCAGGAGCTGGTCGTGGGCGCGATTGAGGAAGGTCGCATAGAGGGCGACCAGCGGGCGGCGCCCGCCGGCGGAGAGCCCCGCAGCGGTGTCGAGGGCGAGCTGCTCGGCGATGCCGACGTCGAGCACACGGTGGGGCATCTCCCGCTGCATCGGGGTGAGGCCGACAGGATCGACCATCGCGGCGCTGAGCGCGATCACGCGCTCGTCGGCCCGGGCCGCATCGAGCACGGCGCCGCCCAGGCGCGCGCTCCAGGTGTCCGTGGCGGGCTTCGCCCCCTCCTCGCCCTCGAGGCGGAACGGGGCGGTGGCGTGCCAGTGGTCCACCGCGTCGGCCTCGGCGCGGGCGAAGCCGGCGCCCTTGCGGGTGGTCACGTGGAGCACCGCACCGGAGCGCGAGGGGTCCTCCGCGGCCTCGCGCGCCGCGGAGGTCGCGGCGGCGAGGGCCTCGAGGTCGTGCCCGTCGACGGGGCCGAGATAGGTGAGTCCGAGCGTGGTGAAGAGGTCCTGCCCGGGCGCGATGCGACCGGTGCGCAGCGCGGCGAGGTGCTGGGCGATGCCGCCGACGGTCGGGGCGTAGGAGCGGGTGTTGTCATTGAGGACCACGACGGTGCGGGCGCCGCGGTCGGCGGCGAGCTCGTTGAGGGCCTCGAGGCCCACGCCGCCGGTGAGCGCACCGTCGCCGATCACCGCGACCGGGACGGACGGGCGGCCTGCGAGCCGGTGTGCGCGGTCCAGCCCGTGGGCCCAGGCGATCGAGCCCGAGGCGTGGGAGTTCTCGACCAGGTCGTGCTCGGACTCGGACCGGTCCGGGTAGCCGGAGGTGCCCCCGGAGGTGCGCAGTCCGGTCAGGTCGGCGCGGCCGGTGAGCATCTTGTGCACGTAGGCCTGGTGGCCGGTGTCGAAGACGATCGGGTCCGCGGGCGAGCGGAACTCCCGGTGCAGGGCGAGGGTCAGCTCGACCACGCCGAGGTTCGGGCCCAGGTGCCCGCCGTGCTGGGAGCAGATCTCGACCAGCCGGCGGCGCAGGGTGCGGGCGAGGCCCGGCAGCTGCTGCGGCGGCAGGGCCCGCAGGGCCTCCGGGTCCGCGGGGACGGGGATCTCGGCGGGGTCCTGCTCAGTGCCCGCGAGCGGGGCCGAGGAGGTCGACGCCGGTCGGTGCGACGTCGTGGCGGTGCGCTGCTCGGTGGTGGACACGCACGGTCCTCCCTCGTGGACGGGATCGGGACCATCTCAGCGTACGACGTTCTGACCAGGATCGACGCTCGACATGGTCACAGATGTGCACATCTTCACCGGGGTTTCACGGAACCTCAGAGGCTTCTGCATCACGGTGCAGACGCCCCGCGCAGGGGTGCGTTGTCAGCGCGTCAGCCATGCCTCGGAGCCGTCCTGCGGCGCGCTCGTCCCGGACCGCTCGGCGCGGCGGCGGACGACCCGCAGCGTCCCGTCCGTGCCGGGCGCGAGGAGCCAGGTCTTCGCCGGGATGGCGGTGCCGGCTGCGGTGCGCGTCGACCCTCAGGAGGAGCCGGTCGTCGGCCGCGACGAGGTGAGCCTCGGCCCGCTCCCCGTCGCCGAACAGGAGCACGACGTGTCCCGTCTCCGCCGTCGTCTCCTCCCGTGCGAGCAGCGCGCCCACGAAGAGGTGGGTCCGCTCCGTCCTCAGTGCCGCGAGCTCCTCCATGAGGCGATCCTACGAGCCGCGCGCGGCAGGACGCGCACCGACGCCGCTCGCCCGCCGGCCGATGCGCTCGAGAACGCGCGCGCCCCGCCAGGTGGGACCTGGCGGGGCGCGCGTGCTGCGGTGCGACGTCCGGGAGCCGTTCGGCAGCGGCCGGACCGCTCGCTCCGGACCCGACGCGTGTCAGGCGGCGAGCGAGCGGAGCACGTACTGCAGGATGCCACCGTTGCGGAAGTACTCCGCCTCGCCGGGGGTGTCGATGCGGACCACCGCGTCGAACTCCACCGAGGCGCCCTCCGCGGCGTCGTCCTTGGTCGCGACGACCTTGACGGTCTTCGGGATCTCGCCCTCGTTCAGGGCGGTCACGCCCGTCACGGAGAAGGTCTCCGTGCCGTCCAGGCCCAGCGACTCGGCGTTCTCGCCCTCGGGGAACTGCAGGGGCAGCACGCCCATGCCGATGAGGTTCGAGCGGTGGATGCGCTCGAAGCTCTCGGCGATGACGACCTCGACGCCGAGGAGCTTGGTGCCCTTGGCCGCCCAGTCGCGGGAGGAGCCGGTGCCGTACTCCTTGCCGGCGAGGACCACCAGCGGGATGTCGTTCTCGGCGTAGGCCTGGGCCGCGTCGTAGATGAACTCCTGCTCACCGGTCAGGAAGTTCTTCGTGTACCCGCCCTCGACGCCGTCGAGCAGCTGATTGCGGATGCGGATGTTCGCGAACGTGCCGCGGATCATCACCTCGTGGTTGCCGCGGCGCGAGCCGTAGGAGT
>CAZHSL010000121.1:0-7249 GCA_964535185.1 uncultured Corynebacterium sp. | reverse complement strand
CTCGGCTTCACCCCCGTGCTGGTGCCGATGAGCCGCGGCATCCTCGCCGTGTGCACCGCCCCCGTGGCCGAGGGCACCACCAGCGAGGACCTCCTCGCCGCGCTGCGGGCGGACTACGCCGAGGAGCACTTCGTGACCGTCCTGCCCGAAGGGGTCTTCCCCTCCACCGGCGAGGTGACCGGCGCGAACACCCTGCGCATCGGTGCCGCGGTGGACCGCCGCAGCGGCCAGGCCACGGTGATCTCCGCGCTGGACAACCTGGTCAAGGGCACCGCCGGGGCCGCGATCCAGTCCCTGAACCTGGCGCTGGGCCTGCCCGAGACCACCGGACTGTCCCGCACCGCCCTGGCACCCTGAGACCGCCGCGCAGCATCCCGCCGCCCGCCCGGCACCTCGACCACCTCCCTTCCGCGACCCCACTCCCAGGAGCATCCGTGTCGATCACCCGCCCCCGCGGCTTCCGCGCCGTCGGCCTGCCCGCCGGCCTGAAGTCCACCGGCGCCGCCGATCTCGCCCTCGTCGTCAACGACGGCCCCCGCGACACCGCCGCCGCGGTGTTCACCGCCAACCGGGTCCAGGCCGCACCCGTGCTGTGGTCCCGCGAGGCGATCGCCGACGGCCGCGCCCGCACCGTCGTGCTGAACTCCGGCGGCGCCAACGCCTGCACCGGCCCCGACGGCGCCGCCGACACCCGCCGCACGGCGGAGCACCTGGCCGCACAGCTCGGGATCCCTGCACAGGACGTGCTGGTGTGCTCGACCGGACTGATCGGCGAACGGCTGCCGATGGAGCCGCTGCTGGCCGGCCTCACCGCCGCGACCGGGCAGCTGACCTCCGGCGCGCAGGCCGACGAGGCCGCCGCCCGGGCGATCATGACCACCGACACGGTCCCCAAGACCGCCGAGGCCACCACCCCCTCCGGCGCCGTCGTGGGCGGCATCGCCAAGGGCGCCGGGATGCTCGCCCCGCAGCTCGCGACCATGCTCGTGGTGCTCACCACCGACGCCGACGTCGACGCCGCCACGGCCGACGCCGCGCTGCGCGCCGCCACCGCGACCACCTTCGACCGCGTCGACTCCGACGCCTGCATGTCCACCAACGACACCGTGATCCTGCTGGCCTCCGGCGCGAGCGGCGTCACCCCCTCGCTCGAGGAGCTCACCGAGGCCGTGCGCGCCGTCAGCGCCGACCTCGCCCGCCAGCTCGTCGCCGACGCCGAGGGCGCGAGCCACGACGTGCACGTGGTGGTCCGCGCGGCGAGCACCGAGCAGGCGGCGCTCGCCGTCGCCCGGGAGATCGCCCGCTCCAACCTGGTCAAGGCCGCGATCTTCGGCAACGACCCGAACTGGGGCCGGATCGTCGCCGCGGCCGGCTGCGTGCCCGAGACCGTCGCGCCCTTCGCGGTCGAGGACCTCTCCGTGACCGTCAACGGCGTCGAGGTGTGCCGCGGCGGGGGAGCCCACCGCGACCGCTCCGAGGTGGACATGTCCCCGCGCGAGACCCTCATCGAGGTGGACCTCGGCGCCGGCACCGCCACCGGGGACATCTGGACCAACGACCTCACCCACGACTACGTCGAAGAGAACAGCGCCTACTCCTCATGAGCACCCCAGCGAACAGCGACCCCGCCGTGCCGGCCGACGACGGCCCGCTCGTCGGCAAGAACCCCCTCGCCCAGCTCGACGCCGCCCGCACCGAGGCGCGAGAGAAGTCCGAGGTGCTCATCGAGGCGATGCCCTGGATGCAGCGTTTCCGCGGCAGGATCGTCGTGGTCAAGTACGGCGGCAACGCCATGGTCGACGACGAGCTGCGCCGCGGCTTCGCCGCGGACGTCGTCTTCATGCGCCTGGCCGGCATCCACGTGGTCGTCGTCCACGGCGGCGGCCCGCAGATCAACGCGATGCTCGAGCGCGTGGGCAAGGAGTCGACGTTCCGCGGCGGGCTGCGTGTCACCGACGCCGAGACGATGGAGATCGCCCGCATGGTGCTGGTGGGCCAGGTGGGCCGCGAGCTCGTCGGGCTCATCAACCACCACGGCCCCTTCGCGATCGGGATGTCCGGCGAGGACGGGCGGCTGTTCACCGCCGTCCGCCGCGGCACCGTCGTGGACGGCGAGGACGTGGACCTCGGCCACGTCGGCGCGGTCGAGGGCGTGAACATCGCCGGCATCTCCGACCTGCTCGAGGCGGGGCGGATCCCCGTGATCTCCTCGATCGCGCCCGAGGTGGACGCCGACGGCCGCCCCACCGGCGAGGTGCTGAACATCAACGCGGACCTCGCGGCCGCCGCGCTCGCCGAGGGCCTCGACGCCGAGAAGCTCGTCATGCTCACCGACGTCGAGGGCCTGTACCGCGACTGGCCCGACCGCGCCTCGCTGATCCCCGAGATCTCCGCGACCGAGCTGCGGCAGATGCTGCCCGCGCTCACCGCCGGGATGATCCCCAAGGCCGAGGCGCTCCTCGGCGCGGTCGACGCCGGCGTGCGCACCGCCGCGATGATCGACGGCCGCATCGAGCACGCCGTGCTGCTGGAGGTGTTCACGACCAAGGGCGTGGGCACGATGGTGAGGAGGGACGACTATGTCTGAGCAGACCGCATCCGAGGCGGCATCCGCCGCCGACTACGCCGAGCGCTACGGCGAGGCGCTGCTGCCCGTCTTCGGCACCCCGCAGAAGGTCCTCGCCCGCGGCGAGGGCGTGCACGTGTGGGACACCGAGGGGACGCAGTACCTCGACCTGCTCGCCGGGATCGCCGTCAACGCGCTCGGCCACGCCCATCCGGCGCTGCTGTCCGCGCTCACGAAGCAGGCCGGGACGCTCGGCCACGTCTCGAACTTCTTCGCCACCGCCCCGCAGATCGAGCTCGCCGAGAAGCTGCTCGCCTTCGCCCAGGCGCCGGCGGGCTCCGGCGTGTTCTTCGCGAACTCCGGGACCGAGGCCAACGAGGCCGCCTTCAAGATCGCTCGCCGCACGGGACGTCCGCGCATCCTGGCCCTGACCAACTCCTTCCACGGCCGCACCATGGGCGCGCTCGCGCTCACCTCGAAGGAGGCCTACCGCACCCCCTTCGAGCCGCTGCCCGGCGGGGTCGAGTTCCTCGAGGCGGGCGACGAGCAGGCCCTCGCCGACGCGCTCGCCCCCGGGGACGTCGCCGCCGTGTTCGCCGAGCCCATCCAGGGCGAGGCCGGGGTGCGCCCGCTGAGCCCCGACTACCTGCTCGCCCTGCGCCGCCTGACCCGGGAGCACGGCACGCTGATGGTCCTCGACGAGGTGCAGACGGGCGTGGGCCGCACCGGCCATTGGTTCGCCCACCAGGCGATCGACGGGCTGCAGCCGGACGTGATGACCCTCGCCAAGGGCCTCGGGGGCGGATTCCCGATCGGTGCCGTGCTCAGCTACGGCCCGCAGGTGCACGACCTGCTGGGCCCCGGCCAGCACGGCACCACCTTCGGCGGCAACCCGCTGGCCGCCGCCGCGGGCCTGGCCGTGCTCGGCACCCTCCTCGAGGACGACCTGCTCGCGCACGCCCGCGCCGTCGGCGAGCGGTTCACCCGCGAGGTCCTCGCCCTCGACCACCCCTTGATCGAGGGGGTGCGGGGCGCCGGACTCCTGCTGGGCGTCGCGCTGCGCGCCCCGCTGGCCAAGGAGCTCGCAGCGGCCGCGCTCGCGGCGGGCTTCATCGTCAACGCGCCGGATGCGTCCACCCTGCGCCTGGCCCCGCCGCTGATCATCACCGACGCCGAGCTCGCGACCTTCACCGCCGCCCTGCCCGGCCTGCTCGACGCGGTCGCCGGCCCGTCGGCCGCCCCCGACGCTCCGCCCTCCGAGGGAGAGAACTGAGATGCCCCGCCACTTCCTGCGCGACGACGACCTCGCCCCGGCCGAGCAGAAGGAGGTCCTCGCCCTCGCGCTCGAGCTCGCCGACGACCGCTTCGCCCGTCGGCCCCTCGAGGGCCCCCGCACCGTCGCGATCATGTTCGACAAGTCCTCCACCCGCACCCGGGTGTCCTTCACCACCGGCGTCGCCGAGCTCGGCGGCAGCCCGCTGGTGATGGAGGCCGGCTCCAGCCAGCTCGGCCGCGGCGAATCGATCACCGACACCACGCAGGTGCTCACCCGGATGGTCTCCGCGATCGTCTGGCGCACCTTCGGCCAGGAGCGCATCGAGGAGATGGCCGCCGCTGCCACCGTCCCGGTGGTCAACGCGCTGACCGACGAGTTCCACCCCTGCCAGATCCTCGCGGACCTGCAGACCATCGCCCAGCACACCGGCGGGCTGGCCGAGGGGGAGGCCGCCCTGGCGGGCCGCTCCCTGGCCTACCTCGGCGACGGCGCGAACAACATGGCGCACTCCTACCTCCTGGGCGGGGCGACCGCCGGCATGGACGTGCGGATCGCCGCTCCCGAGGGGCACCGGCCCGCCGCGCAGGTCCTCGCGCGCGCCGAGGAGATCGCCGCGTCGACCGGCGGGGCCGTGAGCGTCACCGCGGACCCGCGCGAGGCGGTCGCCGGCGCCACCGCGGTGCTCACCGACACCTGGGTCTCGATGGGCCAGGAGGGCGAGGGCGGCCGGGGCGAGGAGACCTTCGCCCCGTACCAGGTCACCCAGGAGCTCATGGACCTCTCCGGCGGTCTGTTCCTGCACTGCCTGCCCGCCTACCGCGGCAAGGAGGTCGCCGCAGAGGTCATCGACGGCCCTGCCTCCGTGGTCTGGGACGAGGCGGAGAACCGCCTGCACGCCCAGAAGGCCCTGCTGACGTGGCTGCTCGACCATCCCGACGAGTCCACGGCCGCCCACGCCCGGCCGGCGGGGGAGCGGCGATGAGCGATTCGCGCCGAGCCCTCGCCCAGACCAAGACCTCGCGCCAGCAGCGGATCGTCCAGCTGCTCACGCACCAGGAGGTCTCCTCCCAGTCGCAGCTCGCGCAGCTGCTGACCGCGGAGGGGATCGAGGTCACCCAGGCCACGCTCTCGCGGGACCTGGTCGAGCTGCAGGCGGAGAAGGTCCGCGGCTCGGCCGGGAGCCTCGTCTACCGGCTCCCGCCGGAGGGCGGCAGCCCGCGACCGCCCGGCACCGTGACCGAGAACGAGCTGCTCGAGGCGCGCCTGCCGAGGCTCGCGGAGGGGCTGCTCGTCTCGGCCGAGGCCAGCGGCAACCTGGTCGTGGTCCGCACGCCGCCGGGAGGTGCGCAGTATCTCGCCTCCGCCCTGGACAGGTCCGTCATGCCGGACGTCCTCGGTACCATCGCCGGGGACGACACCGTGCTGCTGGTCTCCCGGGACCCCGCCGGGGGCGACCGGCTCGCCGCGCGGCTGCTCGATCTCGCCGACGGCCGACGACACCCCGCCGACACGGTCGCCTCCCCGCCGTCGCCCCGGTGACCGCAGGCCGGCCCTCCCGCACACCCCTCGACCTCATCCGACACTGCACGACCCACGACTAGGAGCATCTCCCGTGACCGAAAAGATCGTCCTCGCCTACTCCGGCGGCCTCGACACCTCCGTCGCCATCGGCTGGATCCACGACGCCACCGGCGCCGACGTCATCGCCTGCGCGGTGGACGTGGGCCAGGGCGGCGAGGACCTCGAGGTCATCCGCCAGCGCGCCCTGGACTGCGGCGCCGTGGAGGCCTACGTCGCCGACGCCCGCGACGAGTTCGCGAACGAGTACTGCATGCCCGCGCTCAAGGCGAACTCGCTGTACATGGACGCCTACCCGAACGTCTCGGCGATCTCCCGCCCGGTGATCACCAAGCACCTGGTCAAGGCCGCCAAGAAGTTCGGCGCCACCACCGTCGCGCACGGCTGCACCGGCAAGGGCAACGACCAGGTGCGCTTCGAGGTGTCGATCACCTCGCTGGCCCCGGAGCTGAAGTGCATCGCCCCGGTGCGTGACCTCGCCCTGACCCGCGACAAGGCCATCGAGTACGCCGAGCGCAAGGGCCTGCCGATCGAGACCACCAAGCACAACCCCTTCTCGATCGACCAGAACGTGTGGGGCCGCGCCATCGAGACCGGCTTCCTCGAGGACATCTGGAACGAGCCCACCAAGGACGTGTTCAGCTACACCGACGACCCGGCCTTCCCGCCGGTCGCCGACGAGGTCGTCATCTCCTTCGCGCAGGGCGTCCCGGTCGCGATCGACGGCCGCCCCGTCAGCCCGCTCGAGGCGATCCAGGAGCTCAACCGCCGCGCGGGTGCCCAGGGCATCGGCCGCATCGACATCGTCGAGGACCGTCTGGTGGGCATCAAGTCCCGTGAGGTGTACGAGGCGCCGGGCGCGATGACGCTGATCACCGCCCACCAGGAGCTCGAGCGCGTCACCCTCGAGCGCGAGCAGGCCCGCTTCAAGCGCACCGTCAGCGACCGCTGGACGGACCTGGTCTACGACGGTCAGTGGTTCTCCCCGCTGAAGAAGTCGCTGGATGCGTTCCTCACCGACACCCAGCGCTACGTGAGCGGCGACATCCGGCTGGTCCTCCACGGCGGCCGCGCCACCGTCACCGGTCGTCGCACCGAGACCGGCCTGTACGACTTCAACCTCGCCACCTACGACGAGGGCGACACCTTCGACCAGGGCAGCGCCCGCGGCTTCATCGACATCTACGGCCTGGCCGCCAAGCAGGCCGCGGCGCGCGACGTCGCCTTCGGCAACGGCGAGGACCTCGACGCCGCAGGGCAGCAGGCATGAGCCAGGACGGCACCGCACCCTCCGGCCCGTCGACGCCCGCTGCGGACCCGTCAGCCGCCGCCGACCCGTCGGCCGCCGCAGATCCTTCGGCCGCGAAGGAGAACGCCTCCCTGTGGGGCGGGCGCTTCGGGTCGGGCCCGGCGGCGGCGCTGGCCGCGCTGTCGGTCTCCACGCACTTCGACTGGCGCCTGGCGCAGTACGACCTGCGAGGCTCCGCGGCGCATGCCGACGTGCTGCACGCCGCCGGCCTGCTGAGCGACGAGGAGCTCGTGGGCATGCAGGCTGCCCTGGACCGGCTGGCGGCCGACGTCGCCTCCGGCGAGTTCGTCGCCGCACCCGAGGACGAGGACGTGCACACCGCCCTCGAACGCGGGCTCATCGAACGGGCGGGACCGGATCTCGGCGGCAAGCTGCGCGCCGGCCGCTCCCGCAACGACCAGATCGCCACCCTCATCCGCCTGTTCATCCGCGATCAGGCGCGGGCGGTCGGGGACCAGGTGCTGGACCTGGTGGACGTGCTGGTGGCGCGGGCCCGTGAGGTGCACGGCGCGCCGATGCC
>CAZHSL010000120.1:0-7254 GCA_964535185.1 uncultured Corynebacterium sp. | reverse complement strand
CGAGCTGATGGAGCTGGCGGCCGACGTGGGCCGCAACGGCGGGTTCCGGGACGAGCGGCTGACGCTGCAGCGCTCGAGCCACGGCGACTCCGAGGCCGTGATCGACGTGCGGATCGGGGCCCTGGGAGAGCACGGGGCGCTCCTGCTGGCCGACGACCTCACCCGGGCCGTGCGCGTCGAGGAGACCCGACGGGACTTCGTGGCCAACGTGTCGCACGAGCTGAAGACACCCGTCGGCGCGATCACGCTGCTGGCCGAGACGATGGAGGACGCCGCCGAGGACCCGGAAGCGGTGCGCCGGTTCGCGGCGCGCATGCAGAGCGAGACCCACCGCCTCTCCCACCTGGTGCAGGAGATCATCGAGCTCTCCCGCGTCCAGGGCAGCTCCGCGCTGCCGGACGCCGAGCCGGTCGAGGTCGACGAGGTGGTCGAGAGCGCGGTCGCCCTGAACCGCAACTACGCGCTCGGCGCGAGGATCGAGGTCACCGTGGGCGGCGCGGACGGGCTGCAGGTCTTCGGCTCCGCCCCGATGCTCACCACCGCGCTGTCCAACCTGATCTCCAACGCGATCGCCTACTCCGACCAGCGCACCCGGGTCGGCGTGTCCGTCCGGCGGGACGAGGGCATGGTCGAGATCTCCGTGAAGGACCAGGGCATGGGCATCTCGAAGGAGAACCTGGAGCGCGTCTTCGAGCGCTTCTTCCGGGTCGACCGCGCCCGCTCCCGGGCCACCGGCGGGTCCGGGCTGGGCCTGGCGATCGTCAAGCACATCGCGAGCGACCACGGCGGAGAGGTCACCGCCTGGTCCCTGCCCGGACAGGGGTCGACCTTCACCCTGCGGCTGCCCGAGATGGGCCGCACCGGGACCATCAGCGCAGGGGCACGACGGGCCGCGGCGGACGACGCCGCACAGGGCCTCGCCCCCGCACCCACCACGGCGACCGGTCACCGGTCGGGAAAGGCACACTGACATGACGCGCATCCTGGTCGTGGAGGACGAGGAGTCCTTCTCCGATCCGCTCTCGTACTCGCTGCGGAAGGAGGGCTACGAGGTCGCCGTCGCGGACGACGGCGCCGAGGGCCTGCGGATCTTCACCGCCCACGGCGCCGACCTGGTGCTGCTGGACCTCATGCTCCCGGGGATGAGCGGCACCGAGGTGTGCCGCGAGATCCGCCGCTCCTCGAGCGTGCCGGTCATCATGCTGACCGCGAAGGACGACGAGTTCGACAAGGTGCTGGGCCTGGAGCTCGGTGCCGACGACTACGTCACCAAGCCCTACTCCTCGCGCGAGCTGCTCGCCCGGATCAAGGCCGTGCTGCGGCGCGGCCAGGACTCCGCGGAGCGCGAGGACGGCTCCGTCCTCGATGCCGGCGGCATCGTGATGGACGTCGAGCGCCACGTCGTCGAGGTGCGCGGCGAGGAGGTGGCGCTGCCGCTGAAGGAGTTCGAGCTGCTCGAGATGCTGCTGCGCAACGTGGATCGCGTCCTCACCCGCGGCCAGCTCATCGACCGGGTCTGGGGAGCCAACTACGTCGGCGACACCAAGACCCTCGACGTGCACGTGAAGCGTCTGCGCGCGAAGATCGAGGACGACCCCCGCGAACCGGAGCGCCTGGTCACCGTGCGCGGGCTGGGCTACAAGCTCGAATCCGGCGGCTGACGGCGACCGGCGCCGGATGCGGCGGACGCCCCGCAGCTCGGGCTGCGGGGCGTCCGGGACGGGTCGGAGGAGCGTCAGCCGGCGGCCGGGCTCTCGAACTCGTAGTAGTCGAGGGACTGGTCGATCGCGGGCACCGAGATCGTGGTGGTCTGTCCGTCAGCGGTGACCTCGAGATCCAGGATCGTGCCGGGGCGGACGTCGGCCGCATCGATCGGCACCGACTGACGCCCCTCGCCCGGGCCCAGCTCGACGACGCCGTGAGCGGGCACCTGCACCTCGGTGGAGAAGATGGTGGAGCCGTCGGCGATGCCCTCGAGGGAGACGGTGATCTCCTCGGAGGCGTAGCTCGCGACGCTCGCGGAGAACATCGGGGTGCCGTCCTCACCGACGACGAGCACCGCATTGCGGACCCCGGCGAACAGGGCGCCGTCCTCCGCCTGGATGTTCGCATTGGTGCCGTCGGCCGCCTGGTAGAACTCCTTGGTCTGCACCGGGGACATGTACGTGCAGCCGGTCGCCGCGAGCGCCAGGCCCAGGGCTGCGGCGGAGAGCACGGAACGGCGGGAACGGCGCACGGGGGACTCCTGTTCGATGCCGCTGAGCGGCGGGGACGTACGGTGACAGCTCTGACAGGGTACCCCACCGCGGGCCCCTCGAGACGCACGGGACACGGGGCGTGACCGGGTCGACCCGCTCCGGGACGCCGGCGGCGCACGGAGCGCCCGCGGGCCGCTCCCGACCCATGCCGACAGGACCCTCGAGGACAGCTGCTCGCCAGGTCGGAGCGTATTTTATCACGACGTCGCGATGCTAGACTGATGCGCGGAAAGGGGACCCACCACATGAACTTCGCTGTCGGCGAGACCGTCGTCTACCCGCACCACGGTGCCGCGCTCATCGAGGAGGTCAAGACCCGCACCATCAAGGGCGAGGACCGCACCTACCTCAAGCTGAAGGTCGCCCAGGGTGATCTGACCATCGAGGTCCCCGCCGAGAACGTCGACCTCGTCGGCGTGCGCGACGTCGTGGACAAGGAGGGCCTCGAGGAGGTCTTCGAGGTGCTGCGCCAGCCCTACACCGAGGAACCCACCAA
This sequence comes from uncultured Corynebacterium sp., assembly GCA_964535185.1. Lineage (GTDB taxonomy): Bacteria > Actinomycetota > Actinomycetes > Actinomycetales > Dermabacteraceae > Brachybacterium. Next base: position 4,500 of record CAZHSL010000120.1, on the reverse strand, counting down.
CTGGTCCCGCCGCTACAAGGCGAACGTCGAGAAGCTCGCCTCGGGCGACGTGAAGAAGGTCGCCGAGGTCGTGCGCGACCTGTGGCGCCGCGATCAGGACCGCGGGCTCTCCGCCGGGGAGAAGCGGATGCTGTCCAAGGCGCGGCAGATCTTGGTCTCCGAGCTCGCCCTGGCCGAGAAGACCGACGAGGCCAGCGCCGAGACCATCCTCGACGAGGTCCTCGCCTCCTGAGGCCGGCCTCCCCCGTGCCCCGCCCCTCGTCCCCGGCCGCCGTGCGGCCGGTCGTCCTCGCGCTCGCACCGCCGGCCCCGGGCCTGTCGCGCGACACCTCGATCCCATGCCTCGAATGGCTCGGGGGCTCCCGACTCATCGACCGGCTGCTGGAGACGATGCACGCCGTCGGCCTGCCGGCCCCGCTGGTGGTCTCCGACGAGGCCGCCCACCGCGCGCTGCGCGCGACGCTGGGGCACAGCATGTCGGTGGTCGCGGTCCCGGGCGGCCGCGAGGCGGCGCTGCGGGCCGCGCTCGACCGGAGCGAGGAGGAGCTGCTGCTGCTGCACGACGCGGAGCGGGCCCTCACCCCGCCCGAGGTCGTCCGGGACGTGCTGGGAGCGCTGCGCGAGGACGACGACGCCGTGGTCCCGGTGGTCGCGATGACGGACTCCGTCAAGGAGGTCCGCCCCGACGGGCTGCGCAACATCGACCGCTCGTCCCTGGCGGGGCTGCAGAGCCCGCGGCTGATGCGCCGAGGCGTGCTCGAGGCGGCGCTCGGCGACGACGGGAGCCCCGCCGATGCGGGCGGGTTCGACGAGGTCCGGGCGGCGCTCGGGCGCGGGGCGCGGGTCCGCACGGTGCACGGCTCGCACTCAGGGTTCGCCGTCCTGGATCGCCTCAGCCTCTGGCAGGCGCAGATCTCCCTGGGGCTCGCGCGGGACACCTCGCACCGCCGCGGGCTGGCACGCCGCAGCTGATCCGATCGCCGTGACGCGGGCGGTCGCCGGCTCAGCCGCCGCGCCGGCTCCTCCACACGGTGCGGAACTCCTCCGCCATCCGACGAGGCTTGGACAGCGTGCTCTTCGGCAGGCTGGTCGCGAGCTCGCCGGGGTCGCGGCGCAGCCGCCGCATCAGGCGCCGCGGCTTGCTGGAGATGCGCTGGCGCAGATCCGGCAGGTAGGCGTCGGAGACGTCGAGACGGGTCACCGCGCCGCACCCGGTGCACTGGATCTGGGAGACGAAGCGGCCGGCGTAGACCACCACGTGCTCCGCCTCCTGATCGCAGGCGGTGCAGCGCAGGTTGCTCTCCTCGATGCTCATCGGCTCCTCCTCACCCGGACCTCAAACCTAGCGCGCTGACCACGTCCTGGGCCAGGAGGAGGTCCTGCGCATAGGTGATCTTGAAGTTGGTCTCCTCGCCGCGCACCCAGGCGACGGGGATGTCCGTGTACTCCTCGGCGCAGGAGGCGGTGTCCGTGCCCACGAAGCCGTCGCGCGCCGCCGCCTCGTACGCGTCGAGGATCGTGGAGGCATGGAACCCCTGCGGGGTCTGCACGCGCACCAGGGCGCCCCGGTGCGGCGTCGGTGCGGGCGCGAGGGAGTCGTCCGCCCCCACCGGGGCGATGTCGGCGCCGGGGATGCCGGGGACGGCGCCGCCGGACTCCCGCGCCGCGTGCAGCACCGCCGAGGCGAGGCCGTGGGAGACCAGCGGGCGCGCGGCGTCGTGGATCAGCACGGTGTCGACCGCTCCGCTGTCGATGCGGTCGGCGAGGTGGCGCAGGGCCAGCAGCTCCGACTCCTGCCGGGTCTCGCCGCCGGTGATGATCTCCAGCGGGACGTCGGTCTCTCGCGCATCGACGAACCGTGCATGCTCGAGGTCGTCGGGGCGGACCACGAAGACGAGCAGACCCACGCCCTCGACCGCGGCGAGCGTGTTCAGGCCCCAGGCGGCGATGCTTCGACCGGCCAGCGGCAGGAAGGCCTTGTTGATCCCGGCCCCCACACGGGTGCCGGAGCCTCCGGCGAGCACCACACCGGCGGCCCGGCCGTGCAGGCGGGGGGTGCGGGTGCGGCGGGGCTGGGTCACGCGGGCAATCGTAGACGTCCGGGCATCTCTCGTGGATCGCCCAGCGAGGACGTGACAGAATCGACCCCCGGCGGGGCGCCCGACCGGACAGTGCCGCGACAGGCCCGGGCACCGCCCTCCACCCACACAGTCCAGGAGAACGAATGCTCACCATCGCCATCGTGTGCGGCGCGGGGATCGCCACGTCCGCGCTGATCGCGGAACAGGTGCGCGACCACATCGCCTCGCGCGGACGCGAGGCGCACGTCGTCCAGGCCACCGTGATGGATCTGCTCTCGCCCGACTTCCGTGCGGACCTGGTCATCAGCACCGTCGACCTCCCCGATGCGCTCGGGGTCCCGCAGGTGTCCGGGATGCCGCTGCTGCTGGGGACCAACCCGCAGGTCACCTACGACGACATCGACCGCCTGCTGGCGCGGATCGGTGCGGACGGCGGCGCGCCCGAGGGCGAGCAGCGATGAGCGGGATGTTCCCGGCGGCGCTCCCCCGCGTGGGCATCGGGGTGGACGTGCACGCCTTCGCCCCGGCGGAGTCCGGTCGGGAGCTGTGGGTGGCCGGCTTGCTCTGGGAGGGGGAGCCCGGGCTCGCCGGCCACTCCGACGCCGACGTCGCCTGCCATGCGGCCTGCGATGCGCTCTTCTCGGCGGCCGGGATCGGGGACCTCGGCTCGCACTTCGGGGTGGACAGCCCCGAATGGGCAGGGGCCTCCGGTGCGCGGCTGCTGGGCGAGGCCGCGCGCCGCGTGCGCGAGGCCGGTTTCCATATCGGCAACATCTCGGTGCAGGTGATCGGCAACCGGCCGCGGCTGTCCCGCCGCCGGGAGGAGGCCTGTGCGGCGATGAGCGAGGCCGCCGGCGCGGCGGTGACGGTCTCGGGCAGCACCACCGACGCCCTGGGACTGACGGGCCGCGGCGAGGGCGTGGCGGCGATGGCGACCGCCCTCGTCGTCGCCGAGGCCGGGACGAGCGAGGAGGCAGCATGACCGAGTCCGCGCAGACCATGGACCTTCCGGTGCGCGCCCCGGACATCGAGGCGGCCGCGGAGCGTCTCGCCCCGGTGCTGCGGCGCACCCCGCTCCAGCGCAGCGAGAGGCTGAGCGAGCTGGCCGGCGTGCCGGTGTGGCTCAAGCGCGAGGACCTGCAGTCCGTGCGCTCGTACAAGCTCCGCGGCGCCCACCTCTTCCTCGACTCCCTCGACCATGCCGCGCGGGAGGCGGGCGTGGTCGCGGCGAGCGCGGGCAACCATGCGCAGGGCGTCGCGCAGGCATGCCGCGCCCTCGGCATCCGCGGGCGCATCTACGTGCCCGGCACCACCCCCCGGCAGAAGCGCGAGCGGATCACCGCGATCGGCGGCGATCTGGTCGAGCTGGTTCTGATCGGGGACACCTTCGACGATGCGGCGGAGGCCGCGGCCGACGACGCCGAGCGCACCGGTGCCACGCAGGTGCCGCCCTTCGACCATCCGCTGATCATGGCCGGTCAGGGGACCGTCGCCCTCGAGGCGGCGGAGCAGCTGCGCAGCGAGCACGGCCGCGAGATGGGCACGATGGTGCTCCCGGTCGGCGGCGGCGGGCTGCTGGGCGGCTGCGGCGCCTGGCTGCGGGAGCGGAGCCCCTCGACCCGGATCGTCGGGGTCGAGCCCGCCGGCGCGGTGTCGATGGCCGCGGCGCTGCGGGCGGGCCGGCCGGTCACCCTCCACGAGCTGGATCGTTTCGTCGACGGCGCGGCCGTGCGCCGGGTCGGCGCCGGTCCGCTGCGGATGGTCCAGGCGATCGACCCGAAGCTGATCTCCGTCGAGGAGGGCGCGGTCTGCACCGAGATGCTGGCGCTGTACCAGGTCGAGGGGATCATCGCGGAGCCGGCCGGAGCGCTGACCGCGACCGCGGTGGCCAACGGGGCGATCGAGCACCTCGGCCGCGCAGGGCACGAGGCCTCCGATCCCGAGGAGGCGACCGGCGACGTGGTGGTGGTCGTCTCCGGCGGCAACAACGACGTCTCGCGCTACAACGAGATCGTCGAGCGCTCCCTCGTGCACGAGGGTCTGAAGCACTACTTCCTGGTGACCTTCCCGCAGGAGCCGGGCGCGCTGCGCCGCTTCCTCGACCGGGTGCTCGGCCCGGACGACGACATCGTGCTGTTCGACTACATCAAGCGCAACAACCGCGAGGAGGGTCCGGCGCTGGTGGGCCTCGAGATCGGCGATCGAGGCGATCTCGAGCCGCTGATGGCGCGGATGGCGGCCTCGAACATGGAGATCGAGCGGGTGGATCCCGAGAACCCGATCTACCGCTATCTCACCTGAGCCCCGCCGGCGCGACGCGGCCCGGCCCCATCATCGGGTTCGGACCGGGCCGCGTCGCGCACCTGCTCGCGCACCACGGGCAGCACCCGCGGGTGCAGCAGGCCGTGCCTGGTGGGGT
>CAZHSL010000119.1:1451-7255 GCA_964535185.1 uncultured Corynebacterium sp. | reverse complement strand
GATCAACCGCGCCTCGCCGAAGACCCAGTCGGCGCTGCTCGAGGTGATGGAGGAGGGGCGCGTCACCGTCGACGGCGTCACCCACGAGGTGGGCAACCCGTTCATGGTGATCGCCACCCAGAACCCGATCGAGCAGGCCGGCACCTACCGGCTCCCCGAGGCGCAGCTGGACCGCTTCCTGATGAAGACGTCGATCGGCTACCCCGACCATGCCTCGAGCGTCCAGATCCTCCAGGGCTCCGCGCTGCGCGACCGCAGCAGCCAGCTCACCCCTCGCATCTCCCTCCAGGCCGTCAACGACATGACCCAGCTCGCGGCGACCGTGCACGTGGATCCTGCGGTGCTCGAGTACGTCTCCCGGCTGATGGAGGAGACGCGCCTGGCCCCGGAGGTGCGGGTCGGCGTGTCCATCCGCGGCGCACTGGCGCTGATGCGGGCGGTGAAGGTGTGGGCCGCCGTCAGCGGGCGCCACTACGTCATCCCGGACGACGTCAAGCAGCTCGTCGAGCCCGTCTGGCTGCACCGGTTCGTGCTGGACCCCGAGGCCGAGTTCGCGGGCACCACCGCGAAGAGCGTGATGAGCAGGATCCTCAGCGAGGTGGCGCCGCCCCAGGCGCGGCAGCAGTCGGCATGAGCTCGCAGAACGCCGTTCCCACCGACACCGCCGACGCGAAGGTGGCGAAGGCCGAGGCCAAGAAGCGACGCAGCGCCGCGAAGGCGGAGGCGAGGGCGGCCTCCCGGCGGGAGCGCCAGCGGGCCCGGAGCAGCCGCAAGGGCGGGACCGGCGGTGGCGCCTCCGCAGCGCCGGGGGAGCACGGCGGCCGGGACACCGCAGCCGATGCCGCGACCAGCACCGGGCTCACCGGTCTGCGCGACCGCGCGGTGGAGCTGTGGCTGCGACGCATCCATCCCGTGCTGGACGTCGTCTCACCCATCGGCTGGGCCCTCGTCGGCGCCACCGCCGCCTGCTGGATCGCCGGCCTCACCCTGCACGTCACCGAGCTGAACGTCATCGCGTTCGCGCTCACGGTGCCGCTGGTGATCGCGGCGCTGTTCGTGCTCGGCAAGGCCTCCTACAAGGTCACCCTCGACCTGCAGACCCACCGCGTGGTGGTGGGCACGCGTGCCGTCGGCCGGGTGGAGGTCGCAAACCCCACCCAGCGCACCATCCTGCCCTCGCGCATCGAGCTCGCCGTCGGCTCCGCGACCGCGCAGTTCATGGTGCCGAGACTGGCGGCGGACGCCGCGCACGAGGAGCTGTTCGCCGTCCCCACCAAACGGCGCGCCGTCCTGGTGGTCGGCCCCGTGCGCTCCGTGCGCGACGACCCGCTGTCGCTGATGCGCCGCCAAGTCACCTGGGCCAAGGAGCAGGAGCTGTTCGTCCATCCCCGCACCGTGCGGCTCGACGAAGCGGCCAGCGGATTCCTGCGCGACCTCGAGGGCACGCCCTCCTCGGACCTCTCGAGCTCCGACATCGCCTTCCACGCCCTGCGCGACTATGCGCCCGGCGACGACCGCCGCCACGTCCACTGGCGCACCACCGCCCGCACCGGCAAGCTCATGGTGCGCCAGTTCGAGGAGACCCGCCGCTCCCACGTGGTCGTGGCGCTGGACAACCTCGCCGAGCACTACGCCAGCACCGACGAGTTCGAGCTGGCGGTCTCCGCCGCCGCATCGATCTCCGGCCAGACCTTCCGTGAGGAGAAGGAGCTGACGCCCTTCACCCTCGACCAACGGCAGAGCACGCGCACGATGCGGCAGATGATGGACGACTACACCGTGGTCGATCAGCTCAAGGAGCGCATCCCCTTCCACGAGCTCGGCCAGAAGGCCGCCGACCTCGCCCCCAACGCCTCCGCGGTGATGATGGTCGTCGGCTCCCACACCACGGCGCGGGAGCTCAACTCCGCCGCCAACCAGCTGCCGATCGGAGTGATGGCCGTGGCGATCCGCTGCGTCGACGACGCCGAGGTGAAGCGCTCCGCGATCGGGAGCCTCGACGTGGTGACCCTGGGCTCCCTGGACACCCTGGCCCGGGCTCTGCGGGCGGTGGGCCGATGAGCAGCACGAGAGGTGCGGCCAAGCGCCCGCCGAGCTACTTCTCGACCGTCACCAACGGCCGTCGCGCACTGGACATCGCCGCGCTCGCGACCCTGTTCGTCCTCGGTGTGCTGGGCTTCCACCACGTCTACGGCGGGATCCAGTACCTGCTCACCGGGGTCATGGCGCTGGTGTTCGGCACCCTGATCGCGCTCATCGGCGCACGCTGGCGCTGGGGCCCGCTGCGGATCACCCCGCTCGTGCTGCTGGTGTACCTCCTGTTCGGACCGATGTTCGCGGCACCGACCCGGGCGATCTGGGGGATCATCCCCAGCCCGGGCGCGCTGTGGGAGCTGCTCAAGGCCCCCGTGACGAGCTGGAAGTCGGTGCTGACGGTGGCGCCGCCGGTGGGCGTCGCCCAGGGCGTGCTCGCCGTGGTGTGGATCAGCGTCCTGCTGCTGTCGCTGCTGGGGATGAGCATGGTGATGCGCAGCCGCCGCTACATGCTCGCGTGGCTGTTCCCGCTCGCGCTCCTCGCGGTCTCGATCGTCTTCGGCACGAACCAGGCGGTCTCGCCCGTGCTGCGGGGCGTGCTCTACGCGATCATCTCCGTGGCCTGGCTGACCTGGCGTTTCGAGGGCGCCCGCCTCGCCGATGCGCAGTCCACCATCATCTCGGACACCGTCCGGCCGGGGTCGTGGCAGAACCCCGTGCTGCGGCGCCGCGTGATCGGCGGGGCGGTGATCATGGCGCTCGCGGGCGGGGGCGCCGTCGCCGCCGAGCCCCTGCTCGACCCACCGGCGGGCACGATCCGCTACGCGGCCCGCGACCACATCAACCCGCCCTTCGACCCGCGGGAGTACGTCTCCCCGCTGTCGGAGTTCCGCGGCTACCTCAAGGACCAGCGCGACGCGGAGCTGTTCACCGTCTCCGGCATGAGCAGCGGCGAGTACGTGCGCCTGGCCACGATGGACCAGTGGGACCAGCATGTCTACAACGTCGCCAGCAGCACCGACAAGGGCAGCGCCTCGGGCACGTTCCTGCGCACCGCCTCGGAGGTCGACCTCCACCAGGGCAGTGCGGCGGAGCAGGTCTCGACGGTCACGATCGGCGAGTACACCGGCGTGTGGATGCCGACGGTCGGCACTCGCACGAACCGCGTCGATCTCGAGGGGATGTCGGCCGAGCGCTCGAGCGTCACCACCGAGAACCTGTACCTGAACCAGAAGTCGCAGACCCTCGTCAACTCCCGCGGGGTGCAGAAGGGCGATGCGTACGAGCTCTCCTACGAGCCGTACGCCGAGATCACCGCCGAGCAGGAGCGCACCGCGACGTTCGCGGACATCGCGCTGCCGGACAACGTCCCGGTGGACACCTTCACGCAGTACGCGAAGGAATGGTCGGGGAACTCCGACTCGGATTACGCGCAGATGCAGAACCTGGCGCGCGCCGTCAAGGCGGACGGCTACTACTCGCACGGTCTCGAGGACGACACGGCCTCGATGTCCGGTCACGGCACCAGCCGGCTGCTGGCGATGATGGAGGAGGTCGGCTTCGACAAGGACACCCCCGACGCCCAGCCGATGGGGCGGATCGGCGACGAGGAGCAGTACGCGGCCCTGCTCGCGGTGCTGGCCCGGTCGATCGACATCCCCGCGCGTGTGGTGATGGGCTTCGAGGTGCCCGAGGGGCAGGAGGGGACCGTCGCGATCACGGGCGACGACGTCACCGCCTGGGTCGAGGTGGCCTTCGAGGGGATCGGGTGGGTGCGCTTCGATCCCGCGCCCGACGAGGACGAGGACCCGACCCAGCCCGAACCCAAGGAGGTGGAGAAGCCGCTTCCCCAGGTCGCCCAGCCCCCGCCGCCGCCCGCAGAACCGCCGAGCCCGCCGCCCGGTGCGATGAGCCAGGACTCCGACGACGAGGACGACGACCTGCCCGAGGCCGCCCCCTGGGTGGTCTACGTCGGGGTGGGCCTGATCCCCGTGCTGGTGCTCGTGCTCGCGGCGCTCGCGGTGATCATCGCCAAGGGGGTGCGGCGCGGACGCCGCCGCACCCAGGGCACGCTGCCGGCCCGGATCGACGGAGGATGGCAGGAGATCCTCGACCTGCTGGCCGATCTGGGCCGCGCCCCCGATCCGCTGCTGACGCGGACGGAGATGGCGGCAAGGCTCGACGCCGACATCCCGGCGATGGGCGCGGCGAGCCTCGCCGGTCGCGCGGACCGCGCCGTGTTCGGCCCGGACGACCTGCCGGAGGCGGCGGCGGAGGAGTACTGGGCGCAGGTCATGGCCGCGCGGCGTAGCATGTCCGCTGCGGTGCCGTGGCACAGACGGCTCCTCGCGGCGCTGTCGCTGCGCTCCTTCCGCCGGCGGTCCGCGGACCGCCGCAGTGAGAACAAGCGGATCCGGGTCCGGAAGCGGGCACGGGACAAGGCGGTGCGGCGTGCCGAGGCGATGCGTCGTCGACGCTCCTCGCTGCGCGGCACTGCGACGAGAAGGACGTCATCGAAGAAGGGTCGTGCCTGATGAGCCAGACGCGATACTGCAGCACCTGCGGCACCCTGCTCTCCGAAGGGGCGGTGATCTGCGGTGAATGCGGTGCCCGCTACCAGGCGTCGCCCTATGAGCGCCGCGCCACGGACGCGCCCGGCGCCTGGTCGCAGGCACCCGCACCGAGGTCGCGCGATCTCGGGCACGCGGACGAGGCGGACCCGGAGGACGAGGGCGTCGAGCTGATCTCGCGCGATTCGCTCGAACCGAAGAACCCGGGCGCGACGACGCTCCGGAGTCAGGAACAGTACGATCAGATGATGGTCACGCAGCCACCGATGCAGCAGTACGACCCCGGCTCCGCCCCGGGCGCCCCGGGCGGGCCGGGCTCCCCGGTCACCGCGCCCGGCGCGGTGAGGACGGGGAGCGAGATGGAGCCGCCGCTGGACGGCTGCACCCCGGCATCGCCGGTGACGCGGCTCCTCGCCGCGCTGATCGACTCGGTGATCGCGACCCTGGTGCTGGTCCCGCAGCTCGTCGGCTGGATCCTCGTGGCCACCGCCGAGGAGATCGGTGTCCTGCCGCTGGTCCTCATCGGAGTGGGCGTCGCGCTGCCGCTCGCGTACGCGCTGCTGCTGATCTGGCTGGTCGGGGCCAAGGGGTTCACGCTCGGCAAGCTGATGCTCGGCCTGCGCATCACCCGGGCGAGCGAAGGCGGGGCCATCGGTGTCCTGCGCTCCGCAGGGCGCTGGGTGCTGTTCGGGTTCATCCCGCCGGTCATGGCGCTGTCGATCTTCCTGGACCCGGAGAAGCACCTGCGCGGCTTCCACGACCGGGTCGTGGACTCCGTGGTGGTGGACATCAAGCACGGGCGCAATCCGATGAAGCCGCGCCCCGACGACTTCGAGCGGGCGGATGCCGAGCACTATCTCGGCGCCCCGTCCGTGGCGGTGTCGGCGCATGAGAACCTGCTGGCCGAGCCCGGCGCCGCCTGGCAGGACTCCTCGCAGTCCGCTCAGGCGCAGCCCGACGCCTCCGGCGGCTGGGGCGAGGAGCAGCAGCACGGCGCTCCGACCCCGTACGCACCCCAGGCCTCGGGCAGCCCCGCCGCCCCGGTGGCCGGCGCGCCCTGGTCGCCGCCGGCGCAGGACCCCGCCGCCCCGCAGCCGCCCGCCGAAACCGGATGGGCCCCGCCGCCGCTCGACCCGATCCCGCCGCAGCAGCAGTCGTGGGGTCCGTCGCAGTCGGCTCCGGAGGCGCCGCAGCAGCAGT
>CAZHSL010000119.1:0-1351 GCA_964535185.1 uncultured Corynebacterium sp. | reverse complement strand
CAGCAGCAGTCGTGGGGTCCGTCGCAGTCGGCTCCGGAGGCGCCGCAGCAGCAGTCGTGGGGTCCGTCGCAGTCGGCTCCGGAGGCGCCGCAGCAGCAGTGGGGCCAGCAGGATGTCGCCCCGGCCCCGTCCTGGGGACAGCCCTCCGCGGAGCCCGCCGCTGGGTCGTGGGAGGATCCGGCCGCCCCCGCGCCTCCGCCGCAGTCCTGGGATCCGCAGCCGCCCGCCGAGGCCGCATCGAACGGTGCGGCACAGGGCTGGGCAGCGCCCGAGACCGCACCGGAGGCGGCACAGGCCCCGCCCGCGCCGTACGAGCAGGGCGATGAGCATGCTCCCAGCGACCTCACCGGCGACGCCTGGGGCGGCGACGACGGCGTGGACGAGCAGACCCGGCTCACCGTGGTCGACGATCCGCTGGGCGACCTCGAGCAGACCCGCATCTCCGCAGTGCAGCTGCCTGCGGTCAAGAAGCTCCGCCTGACCACCGACGACGGCGGCGAACGGATCGTCGAGAAGCCGGTCGTCATCGGACGCAACCCGGCGGCCCCGGGCGAGGAGGTGCTGTTCGTGATGACGGACGACACCCGCTCGGTCTCCAAGACCCACCTGCGCATCGACGGCACCGGGGACGACATCACTGTGACCGACCTCGGATCGACGAACGGATCGACCATCCTGCGCGAGGACGGCTCCCGGGAGAACCTGGTGCCGAACTCGCCGACTGTCCTGCCCACCGGGGCGCAGCTGACGCTGGGCGATCGGACCCTGTCCGTGGAGAGGATGCAGTGACCGACCGCGCCCTGTCGGATCCGGACATCCACGGCACGATCCGGGTCGTCTCCGCCGCAGCCACCCACGTCGGGCACGTGCGGGCCACCAACGAGGACAGCATCCTCGACGTGCCCCCGATCTTCCTGGTCGCCGACGGGATGGGCGGGCACAACGCGGGCGAGGTGGCCAGCGCCATCGTCGTCGAGGAGTTCGAGAAGCTCACGCTGCAGGAGAACGTGACCGTCGAGCAGATGGGCGAGGCGATCCGCTCGGCCGCTGAGCGGATCGGCGAGCTCAGCGGCGAGTCGACGCTGGGTGCCGGCACCACCGTCGCGGTGGTCGCCACCATGGTCCTGGACGATGTCGGCTACTGGGTGGTGCTCAACCTCGGCGATTCCCGGGTCTACCGCCTCTCCGGCGAGATCTTCGAACAGGTCAGCGTGGACCACTCGGTGGTGCAGGAGCTGATGGACCGCGGAGAGATCTCGGCCGAGCAGGCCAAGGTGCATCCGTACCGCCACATGGTCACCCGAGCCCTCGGCGCCGGGCCCGAGTCCGATCCCGACTACTGGCTGATCCC
>CAZHSL010000118.1:0-7272 GCA_964535185.1 uncultured Corynebacterium sp. | reverse complement strand
GGCTGCTCCTCGCTCCGGTCAGGACCCGACGATCACCGCATCGCCGCAGAGGTGGACGCTCACCCCGAGACGGTGGAACAGCGCGGCCTTCGCGGTCAGCGCACGGTCGGCGGCGTCGGCATCGTCAGCGTAGACGAGCTGGGCATGGTTGGCCTTGTGCCGGCCCATGAACTGGTCGCGGCTCACGCCGTGCAGCACCACGTGCGCGATCGGCCACTCGGGGTTGGTGGCCTCCTTGCGGCGGCGGGTCTCCTCCTCGGGCAGCGCGACCACGCTGCCGCGGCCGATGTCCACGTGGAGGGCGCCCTCCTGCACGTACACGCGGGACCAGACGATCTCGCCCGGCTTGGAGACGCCGTTGATGGTGGAGCCGCCGGCCGGGAAGAACTCCGGGCCCTGCCGCCAGCCCTCGGCGTCGGCGTAGCCGTTCGGGAAGTGGCTGGGCGGGACGGAGCCGGAGATCTCGTACACCCACACGTACTGCCCGTCGTACTCCTCGCCCCAGCGCACATCGTGCAGCGTGGTGGCGGGGTCCATCCCCATCGCGGTCCAGATCCGGTTGGTGACCAGGGCGTCCACCGCGACGCCCTCGTCGACCTCGTTGAAGTTCGGCAGGGCCTGCCCCTCCCACAGCACGCGGGAGCCGTCCCGGCTGGTCACCGGCGGGCGCTGGACGTTGTTCAGCAGGCCCTCGACGAGGTCGGAGGCGGGGGCGACGTCCTTCATGCCCTGCTGGTACTGGATGCCCACGGCGTCCAGGCCGAAGTCGTCGCTGATCCGCAGCGCGGCGATGTACATCTTGTGCTGCCAGCGCAGCTGGGTCTCGGTCAGCTCGGTGGCCTCGTCGGTGCCGAGGCGGAAGGTCATCCCCGCCTCGCGCAGCCAGGCCCCGATCGCGTCGGCCTCGTCGTCGGTGACGGTCTGCATCTCCGCCCACAGCGCGGACTGGCTCAGCCGCTCCTTGTAGATGCCCAGCGGGTTCAGCATCTCGTCGTCGATGATGGCGTTGTACATGCCCATGCATCCCTCGTCGAAGATGCCGATGATGGCCTTGTCCTGCCTCAGCTGATCGGCGAGCGCGCGGCCCAGCTCGACCTCGGGGGTGGTGGGCAGGGCGGGCAGCGGGCGCACATGGCTCGCGTCGTGCTCGAGGCGGCCGGACTCGATCCAGGTGGCGATGCCGTCCCGGAACCAGGCGTCGGTGCCGTCGACGGTCCACAGCGAGGAGTACTCGCGGTCCATCTTGGTGAGCCCGCCGTTGAGGTTCAGCAGGCCCACCAGGCCCGGCCATTCGGGGGCGAAGTTCGCGACCGTGAGGATCGGGCCGCGGTGGGTGCGCAGCCCGGCCAGCACATGATGGCTGTACTGCCAGTTCGCGGTCGCGACGATCAGCGGCGCGTCGGCCGGGATCTGCGTGAACACCTCGATGCCCATCCGCTGGGAGCGGATGAACCCGTGGCCGAGCTCGGGATCCTCCTCGAAGGCGCGCTGGACGCGCCAGCCGGTCGCGCCGACGGCCTCGCCGACGATCCGCTCGAGCTCCTGCTGATACGGCCAGGCGGGGACGTTCGCGCTCTCGCGCGAGTCGCCGCTGGGGATGAGGTAGACGGTCTTCTCCGGGGCGGGGATCTCCTCGCGGAGGGCGGGGAGCTGGTACGTGGTGGTCATGGGTGCGTCCTTCGTGGTCAGCGGCGTGCGGGGCCGGCGGGGCTGTGCGGGCCGGCACCGGCCCCCAGGTGGATCTCCATCGCCTCGAAGCTCGGCGCCTCGGGCCGGACGGTGACGGGACGGTCGAGGTAGAAGATCGCGGTGGAGGCGATGTCATCGCGCAGCGGCAGGTAGCGCCCGGCGCTCTTCCAGCCGAGCGCCTGGATGTCCACGCGCGGCAGGCCGGTGGTGAAGTGGATCGGATCGGCCACGTGCCAGCGGTACATCCCGAAGCGCTGCTGGGAGACGTACAGCCCGTCGGGCCGGATCACCTGCGGCATCCCCAGATACGGCGTGGAGAAGGCGGTGTAGCCCTCGCCGGGGACGTCGAAGTTCCAGGCCCCGCCGAAGTAGTCCTCGGTGCCGGTGCCCGCGATGGTGGGGAACTCGCGGTCGTCATCCAGGTAGAACTTGATCTCGCCCTCACCCCACCAGCCGTTCGAGTTCACTCCCCAGGCGATGTAGGTGCCCACGTACTGACCCTGCCCCTCGACGCCCTCGAGGAGCACGTGCGGCGTGGCCGACTCCAGCGGGTTCGAGCGCCGCCACTGCGCGTGGAAGTAGGCGTCCTCGCTGTGGTCGCCGCCCAGCTCGTAGGTCACCTGGTAGTAGACGCGCGCGTCCTGATCGGAGGTGTTCTCGAGGGTCAGCACCGCGCCCTCGCGGAACGGCATCGGCCAGTAGGAGTTGAAGCCGCCGTGCGGGTTCGCGGCGATCATCTGCGAGTCCACCTGGGCGAAGACTCCCCAGCCGCTCGCGAAGAAGTCGCCGTAGGGCACCTCGACCGCGGGCTCCTCGGCACCGTCCCAGTAAGCGCGCAGCACCAGCTGGCGCCAGTGGTCCGTGTGCGTGGTGAGCCAGATGTGGGTGATCACGCCGGCGGAGTCGATGTCCGCGAGGGTGAAGGTCTCCCCCGCCTTCACATCGACGCTCGGGGAGACCTTCCAGCCCTGGCCCAGATCGCGGGCGGGCTCCGCCCCGGTGCCCTCGGTGGCGCGGCCCCCGCCGCCGACGGAGCCGTCGAAGTTCTCGGGGCTGATGGAGCGGGTCTGCACGGCTCGCAGGCTGGCGAGCGAGGCGGGGCTGGAGGGGGTCATGACGGAAGCACTCCCTGGGTCGGATCGGCGCTGAATCGACGTCGTCCCCGACGGCTGTCGGGAAACGATTACTCCCACAGTACGAGATCGGATGTGGCCGGGTCAATCCTGCGTACCGCCCAGTCATCGCAGTTCAGGGCGGTGTCACAGGGCGGCTCGATGCGCCGCGAAGACGGCGCGCGCCGATCCGGCGACCACCTCTTGACGTGCGCCCGCTCACATGCCTAGCGTATCCAGGAATCGTTTACTCGCACGGTGCCGCCGACGGCCCCGCGAGGCGACGGCCGCACGACGACGTGTGCCGAGGAGGCGCAGATGCAGCATCCGACCACCACGCCGGGCCTGGCCGGGCCCGGCTCCGCCGCGCATGACCGCTCGGGGCCGATGGGCCTTCGGCGTCGTTCCGTCCTGGCCGGTGGAGCCGTCGCCGCAGGCGCCACCCTGCTGAGCTCGTGCGGCGCGACGGACGCCGCCGAGACGCCCCTGACGTTCTGGAACTTCTACAGCCCGGCTCCGCAGCAGGACCCGAACCTCGTCGCCCAGTCCGAGTGGTTCCAGACCGCGATCGATCGCTGGAACCGCGAGAACCCGCGGCAGATCGCCCCGCTCTACATGACCGGCGACCAGATGAACCAGCGGATGCCCGTGGCCTTCGCCTCGGGCTCCGGCCCGGACATCTTCCTCATCTCCCCCGGCGACTACCTCCGCTACGCGAACGGGGGCGTGCTCGAGGACCTCGCCCCCTACATGGAGCAGGAGGCGATCGACGACTACTTCCCCCAGGCGCTCGCGACCCGCAGGAGCGGCGAGGCCATCTACGGTCTGCCGATGGAGCAGGAGCCGCTCGCCCTCTTCTACGACCCCGACCTGCTGGAGTCCGTCGGGGTCAGCGAGGGGGACCTGCCCGGCGACTGGGATCAGCTGCTGGACCTCGGCGCCCGCCTCAGCGAGGGGAACCGGACCGGACTGGTCCTCGACGTCGATCCCGGCTACTACCAGAACTTCACCTTCTACCCGTGGCTGTGGCAGACCGGCGGGGACGTCATCGATCCGGAGACGCAGCGCCCGGTCTTCGACGCCGAGGGGCCGCGCGCGGCGCTCGAGCTGTACGGCCGCGCCATCGCCTCCGGGGCGACGCCGCGCACCATGCCGGCCAACGGCGACATCGTCTCGGCCTTCAGCGCCAAGTACGCCGCGTTCTGGGAGACCGGCGTCTGGGAGGTGCTGAACCTGACCCTCAACGCCCCCGACAAGCGCTTCGGCGTGATGCCGCTGCCTCCGCCGCCGGGCGGGGAGAGCATCACCGCCCTCGGCGGCTGGGCCTGGTGCGTCAACGCGCGGGGCACGGATCCCGAGGCCGCCGCACGCTTCGTGGTCAGCACCCTGGGGAGCATGGACGAGGAGTCCATCGCCCACAACGCGGCGTGGAACGACCCCGACATCAAGGGGAACATGCCCGCTCGGCGGTCGGTCGACGAGGTGCTCGAGGAGAAGGACGCCTTCGCCGACGCGCACTACCGGACCTTCCGCGAGGACATCCTGCCCACCGGCCGCGCCGAGCCCCGATTCCCCCCGGTGGTCTACAAGGCGGTCTCCGATGCGCTGCAGGCCGTGCAGCTGGCCGGGGCCGATGCCGCCGAGGAGGCCGCACGGGCGCAGAAGATCATCGAGAGCTACCTCGAGACGTACCGCGGAGGGTCCCTGATATGAGCACCCGGACACTGGCCTCGCACACCCGCCCTGCCGCAGCCCCGCAGGACCTGCCCGGCTCGCCTCGGCGGCCCGCGCGCAGGCGCCGACGGGAGACCCGCGCCGCGATGCTGTTCCTCGCACCCGATGCCGTGGGCCTGCTGATCTTCGTGGCGCTGCCGATGCTGCTGTCGGTGGCGCTGGGCTTCTTCTGGATCGACGGGTTCGGGAACTTCGACTTCGTCGGGCTGGACAACTACGTGCGCCTCGCCCAGGACCCGCAGTTCTGGAACAGCGCCCGGGTCACCGTGCTCTATCTGGTGGCTCTCGTGCCGCTGATCTTCGTGACCGGGCTGGGGCTGGCGCTCCTGGTCCAGCAGAGCTTCCCGGCCGTCGGAGCCATCCGTTCGGCGCTGTTCATGCCGTACGTGGTCTCCATCGTGGTGGTCTCCATGGTCTGGCAGTTCATGCTCACCGATCGCACGGGCGTGGTCGCGACGGTGCTGTCCTGGATCGGGATCGAGGGGATCTCCTTCCTCGGCGATCCGAAGTACGCACTGGGCACGGTGATCGCGGTGACCATCTGGCTGCAGATGGGCTACTACATGATCATCTTCCTGGCCGGTCTGCAGGACATCCCCGCCGAGCTCTACGAGGCCGCGCGCATCGACGGGGCCGGCGCCTGGGCGAGGTTCCGCCGGATCACCCTGCCCCTGCTCGCCCCGACCAGCTTCTTCGTGCTGCTGACCTCCATGGTCGCCGTCGTCACCGGGGGCCTGGACATGATCTTCGTGCTCACCAGCGGCGGCCCGGCCAACTCCACCTCCCTGCTGATCTTCTACATCTACCAGCAGGCGTTCCTGTTCGGCGATCTCGGCTATGCGGCCGCGGTCGGCTCCGTGCTGGTGGCGTTCCTGCTGCTCGTCTCCGCGGTGATGTTCCTGATGACCCGAGGAGGTCGCTTCTCCCATGACGACTGATGCCCCCACCTCTCCCGGAGGACTCCCGATGGCGCATGCCGCGCGCGACAGCGCCCGCTCGGCCCCGCTCCGTCCCCGCAGGCCGCGCGGCGCCCGCCGCTGGGTGCTGCTGGGCATCGGGGTCCTTCTGGCCGCGCTGACGGTCTTCCCCCTGGTCTGGATGGTCCTGGGGTCGGTGAAGACGCCGGAGGAGGTCAACTCCCCCGAGCTGATCCCCTCCACGGTCACGTTCGAGAACTACGTGTACGTCTTCTCCAACGTCCCCTTCGCCCGCTATCTGCTCAACAGCTTCGTCGTCTCCGCCGCGGTCACGGTGATCTCGCTGTGGTTCCATTCGATGGCCGCCTACGCCCTGGCCCGCCTGGACTTCCCCGGGCGGGAGCGGATCTTCCTGCTGATCTTCTCGACCATGCTGGTCAGTGCGCCGGTGACGATCATCCCGACCTTCATCATCGTGCGTACGCTGGGAATGGTCGACAACTACGCGGGGCTGATCGTGCCCATGATCTTCAATGCGTTCGGGATCTTCCTGCTGCGTCAGTTCTACATCTCGCTGCCGGACGAGATGGAGGAGGCGGCGCTGGTGGACGGCGCCGGCTACTGGACCATCTACCGCCGCATCGTCCTGCCGCTGTCGCGGCCCATCCTCGCGGCCCTCGCGGTGTTCTTCTTCCTGGCCAACTGGAACTCGTTCGTGTGGCCGATGACGATCACCTCGAACCCGGACCTGCGCGTGGTCCAGCTCGGCATCCAGACGTTCCAGCAGCAGTACGCGGCGGACTGGAACTACATCCTGGCCGCCTCGACGGTGGCGGCGCTGCCCACGCTGGCGATCTTCTTCGTCTTCCAGAAGCAGATCGTCGCCTCGATCAAGACCTCCGGGCTGAAGTGAGCCCCGGCGCGCTGCCGCCGGCGCCGCCGCTCAGAGCTTGAGGATCCCGGCGGTCGTGCGCCGGAAGAGGCCTTCGGCCATGTAGAACTCCCCGAGGTCCGCCTCGAAGTCGACGTGCAGCCACTCGACATGGCATGACCGGCACTTCTCGATCGTGTGCAGCACGAGGGAGCGGCCGATGCCGGTCCCCTGGTGGGCCGGATGGACCACGACGTCGAGCAGGAAGGCGTGACGGCCGCCGTCGGTGATGACGTTGCAGAACCCGACCAGCACCGGCCCGCGGCGGGCGGTGACCCAGCCCAGGGAGTAGCGCTCGAGCCGCTCGGCCCAGGGCGAGATGCTCCCGTCGCCGTCGAAGCCCGCCGCGTGCAGCGCGGAGAGCTCCCGGTCGTCGACCTCCTCGCGCCAGGCGAAGCGGACCTGCGGCTGCTCGTCCCGCTCCGACAGGGCGCCGAGGGACTGCGCTTCGCGAGCAGGTTCGCCCGGGCTCATCAGCTCGAGAGCTTCCGCAGGGCCGACCCCTTGTGGGCGGCGACGTGGTCGGTCTTGTCGCTGCGGATCTCGTACTGCGGGTCGTCCTCGCTGGCGCGGCGCGTGTGGCCCTTGTACTCGAAGTCCTCGGTGTGGACCTCGGTGATCGTGCCGGAGACGTGCCCGGCCTCGGAGTTCCAGCTGACGTGGTCGCCGACGGCGAACTTCGTGCTCATGAGAGGCCTCCTCGATTCCCGTGCCCCCAGCCTAACGCCGGGCCGCTCCCCCGTCCCGGAACAGGATCCGCAGCTCCCGGATGGTCACCCCGCCGCGGCCCCAGCCACCGCCGGTGATCCAGGTGCGCGCGCCGTCCTCGACGATCTCGGCGCAGTGCTCGTCGAGGTCCACGTCGATCCGCCCGGAGTCCTCGAAGCGC
>CAZHSL010000117.1:0-7290 GCA_964535185.1 uncultured Corynebacterium sp. | reverse complement strand
CGGTGGCCACCCCGACAGGCTAGTCGAGGCCGCCGACGCTCCCCACCGCTGTGGAGAAGTCCCACGGTGGAGGAAAGGTGAGGGATGCGATGATGAGGGCATGACGGCGCGGCTCGAGCAGTCCACTGGGCCCTCCACCCTGTCCCGACCTCGCCCCACGAGTGGGCCGCAGGTGCTCTTGGCCGTGCTCGCACTCCTCTTCTGCCCGTCGGCCGGGATCGCGGCGATCATCCTCCTCGGCGGCCGGCAGGTCCCGCTCCCTCACCTCGTGCTCTGTCTGCTGCAGCTGGTGATCCTGGTCCCGCTGGTGCTCGGCGGCATCGGATGGCTCCGCCCCACCCGTCCTCCGCGTCCGCGGGATGCGGCGCCCCCGCTGATCCTGCTCGTCGCCGCCGTGCTCACCCTGGCCGTCACACGTCTGCACGCCTACCAGGACGGGATCCTGGGCAGCGCCCTGCCCCGTGTCCGCTCCGGCGTCCGCAACGGGGTTCCGCTCGAAGTGGATCTGCTCTATCTGGCGGCGAGCGCCGCCGCGGTGCTGTCGCTGCTGGCCGCTGCGGGGAGCATCGCGCTGCTGCTCTGGCATGCCGCGCCCGTGCGCCGCCTTCGCGGGCGCGGCCGGGATCTTGCCGCGGAGTCGTCGCGGGCCGTGCTGGATCCCGCCGACGGAGAGATCCCCGCTGCGGCGCCCGGGCCCCCGATCGTCACGCGGGCCGACGACCCCTTCTGGCGCCGTCATCTGCCGCCCTCCTCCCGCGTGCTGCTGGCCCTCGCCGTGGTGACGACGCCGGCGAGCATTCTGCTGTTCGCGCTCACCCGCCCTTCCCCGGCCCTGTCCGACCTGCTGCTGCTCCTCGCGGCGTTCGCCCCGGTCCCGGGCGTCACCTGGGCGGTGCTCGCCTCGCTGTGGCGCCGCGACGAGAAGCTCGGGATCGTGCGAGCGGCCCTGCTCCGCACGGTGCTGCTCCCCCTGCTCTCCGTGGCCGGGTTCCTGCCCGCGCTGCTGGTGGCGCTCCTACCTCCGGTGCAGGAAGGATTCGCCGCCCAGCGTCTCTTCGCCGCTGTGGACGACGCGCTCCTGCCGCCCGGGACCTCGCTGCTCTCCTGGGTGGGGCTCGCCGCGGCGATGGCCGTGGCAGCGTCCATCCTGGCGGGGCTGGCCGTCGTCGTGGCAGTGGTGATGCCTTTCGTCGCGATCTTCCATCCCCAGGTGATGATCGGCGACAACGACATGAGCACCGCTCCCGAGCATCGGCGCCAGAACATCGCCGCGGTGCGCGCGCTGGCGCTGCTGGCCCCGCTGATCTTCGTGTTCTCGATCCTCATCACGGGCGCCGACACCGGCGACGTGCGCTTCTGGGCCGCGATGGTGACGCTGCTCGTGCTCGCCGTACTGACTTGGTACATCTGGCACACCCAGAGGGTCGACCATGCCCGGCGGCGCACGCACGGTACGCAGGCCCTGGTCCCAGGCCCGCAGCAGCAGCCGGCTCGACCCGGCCAGAGGCACGAGGAGACCGGCTCCGGTCCGACCCCCTCCTGACCCGGTCCCGCCGCGCAGTGCGTCATCCGGGGCTTCTGATCGCCTCGGATACGCCCTGCCCTCGGCGAGCGGATGCGTCGGGCGCATTCGGGCCCGTGCCGTCCCCAGCGGCCTCGTCCGATTCCGCCTCCGGCACCCCGCCGGCGCCCTCGCTCGCCTCATCGCGCCGCGTCCAGGTCTCCGTGAGTTTCTTCCGGCGCTCCTGGAGCCCCCGCCGGGTCGCCGCGAACACCGACACCACCACGATCGCCGCGATCACCACGTTCACCACCCAGCCGGGCACGTCGAAGGGCAGCTCGAACTCCGGCAGCAGCCCCAGCAGCCAGGCCAGCAGCTCGCGCACGGGGCTCAGGAGCCACTCGAGCACTGCGTTCACCGGTCGCAGCAGCCACGCGAGGGCGTCCCACAACGGCTGCAGCAGCTCGGCGAGCCAGTCCCGCAGCGGCGCGATCGCCCGTGCGACGGCCTCGACCAGCGGCCGCACCCGTGCCTCGACCCACTCCTCGAGCGGGTCGAGCAGACCGCTGAACAGCGCGCCGAAGCCGAGCAGCGGCAGCAGGTAGCGCATGGACCTCGCGAGCGCGGCGATCAGTGCGTACCGCGTGGGATGAGCGGTGCGCCTCGCGTCCCGGGCGGCCGACGGGGACCCCTCCGCAGGCACGAGCACCGTCCGGCGGAAGCCGTGACGGACCTCGACCTCACCGGCGCCGCCGAGCCCAGCGGTGCGGATCGTGATCACCTCCGCCTCCTTGTGGCTGCCGTCCTCGCGCGGGCGGCGCACGGTGCAGCGCAGCGTCGTGAACCCGTCCTCGAGCGTGAAGCGGAGATCGTCCTCGCCGTCGGCCGACCCGTCGCCGCCGGCCAGGTCGTCACCGTCAGCCGGGTTGCCGCCGGCCGTGTCGCCGCCGTCAGCCGTGTCGCCGCCGGCCGCGTCCTCGCCGTCGGCCGGGCCGTCCCGACCGTCCTCGTCGGCCCTGTCCGCCACCTGCCCGACCTCCTCCTTCTCCCGGGCCTTCCGCGCCTTCTCCTCGGCCTTCGGATCGTGCTCGACCCCATCGATGACCACCGTGAACGTGGTGTCGAGCAGGCGGTGGCGGGCGCGGACCACGTAGTCGTGGTGCCCGGTGTGGCCGGTGTAGTCGACGTCCGCGGCGAAGCGGCTGTCCGGACGGTGCTGAGGCATGCGAACATGCTGGCATCCGCCGGGACCGGGGCACATCCGCCGCTCGGCCGAGTCCTCACGGCGCAGATCCGTCGGTCGTCGGAGGTCGGCGAATCCCGTTGCTCCGGCCACCCCAGCCGTGAAGACTGGCCGGCATGAGCGTCTTCGTCTCCCACACCAGCATCGACTGCCACGACGCGTACACCCTCAGCCGGTGGTGGCAGGCGGTCCTCGACTACGAGGAGGACCCCGAGGACCCGAACCTCCCCGGGCACGAGGAGTGCGCGATCTTCGACCCCGGGACCGGCCACACCCTCCTGTTCCTCCAGGTCGCGGACGAGGAGCTGCCCGCCAAGCGGATCCACTTCGACGTGCGGCCGCGGCAGCGCCCCCAGGCGGAGGAGATCGACTGGCTGCGCGAGCACGGCGCCCGGGAGGTGGCCGATCATCGCGGGATCCACGGCCCGGGCAGCGGGTGGGTGATCATGGCGGACCCCGAGGGCAACCAGTTCTGCGTGCTGAAGTCCCCGGCCGAGCGCGAGGCCTTCCTCGCCGCGCAGGAGTGAGGACACCGGCGCGCGGACGCCGACACAGTGCGGGCCGCCCGCACCCCAAGCACCTCGATGAACTCAGAACGAACCCCCAAGATCGACTAATGTGACCGCTAAGCAATCTTGTTGAAGGCGGGAGGACGGCGGCGTACTGTGAGCGCTCGTGAGCACCTCTACCCCCTCCCCCACGGCCACGCCGACCCGGCGCAACCCGCTGCGCGCGATCATCGGCATCCCCTTCGGCTGGCAGGTCCTGATCGGCCTGATCCTCGGCGTGATCCTCGGCCTCGTGGCCGCCCAGATGGGCCCGGTCCCCGGCACCGGCGAGGACGGCGGTGAGGGCCCGAACTGGCTGACCACCACGCTGCAGACCATCGGCTCGATCTTCGTGACCCTGCTGAAAGCACTGGTCCCGCCGCTGATCTTCCTCGCGATCGTCACCTCGATCGCGAACCTGCGAGGCGTCACCAACGCCGCGCGGCTGGCCGGCAAGACGCTTCTCTGGTTCGCGATCACCGCCCTGATCGCCGTCTCGATCGGCATCGCCCTCGGCGCCGTCACCTCCCCCGGCGCGAGCTCCGGGGTCACGGCCGAGGCCGCGAAGGCCTCCGACACGCAGGGCGGCTGGCTCGACTTCCTCCAGGGCCTGGTGCCCTCGAACTTCCTGGGCATCACCGGATCCGCCGGGGACGACGGCTCCGTCTCCCTCAGCTTCAACGCCCTGCAGATCCTGGTGATCTCGATCGCCGTGGGCATCGCGACGCTCTCCGTCGGCGCGAAGGCCGAGCCGTTCCTCAAGGTCACCGCCTCCGCCCTGGAGATCGTGCAGAAGCTGCTGTGGTGGGTGATCCGCCTCGCCCCGATCGGCACCGTCGGCCTGCTCGGCAACGCCGTGGCCAGCTACGGCTGGGACGCCATCGGCTCCCTCGGCGTCTTCGTGGCCGACGTCTACATCGGCATGGCGATCGTGCTGCTGGTCGTCTACCCGGTGCTGCTGAAGCTCAACGGCCTCTCGATCGGCTCCTTCTTCCGCGGCGTGTGGCCCGCGACCTCGCTCGGCTTCGTCTCCCGCTCCTCGCTGGGCACGATGCCGATGACCCAGGCCGTCACCGAGCGGATGGGCGTGCCCCGCCACTACGCCTCCTTCGCGGTCCCGCTGGGCTCGACCACCAAGATGGACGGCTGCGCCTCGATCTACCCGGCCCTGGCCGCGATCTTCGTCGCGAACTTCTACGGGGTGCCGCTGGGCATCACCGACTACCTGCTGATCGTGCTGGTCTCGGTGCTCGGCTCCGCCGCGACCGCCGGCATGACCGGTGCGACCGTGATGCTCACCCTCACGCTGTCCACCCTGGGCCTGCCGCTCGAGGGCGTGGGCCTGCTGCTGGCGGTGGATCCGATCCTGGACATGGGTCGCACCGCCCTGAACGTCACCGGCCAGGCGCTCGTGCCCGTGATCGTCGCCAAGCGGGAGCAGATCCTGGACCGCCTCACCTACGACGCCGCCCGTCGGACTTCCTTCCAGGCGATCCAGGCCGAGCAGGTCGAGGAGGCGGAGCAGGCCGTCGGCGACAGCGCGGCCTCCGGCGAGGGCGAACCGGCCGACGACGGCACCGCCCCCGGCGAGGGCAGGACGCAGCCCGCGACCGTGTGAGCCGAGGTCCCCGCGCCCACTGCGACCATCCGGCGCAGTGGGCGCGGCCCTGCGTCGTGGCTCCGACCGCGACCGGCGGCGCCCCGGCCGCCGACGCGGTGACTCCGGGCACCACCTGCGGCGCGACCCTGGCCGCCCCGAGCGAGGTCTCGTAGAGTGGCCCCGTCAGAACGGCCCGGCTCCACGGGCCCCCGCAGTGCATCTACCTCGGGTCCACGGTGTGGATCGTCCAAGGCGGCACCCACCGTCCGGAGCACCGATGAGCACTCAGCAGGCACCCCCCGCACCGCAGCAGGCCACCACCCTGTTCCGCGCCGCCGGGCCCGCGTACTTCCCCATCGCCTTCATCGCCCGTTTCCCGTTCGCGATGATGGTGGTCGGCACCCTCACCCTGGTCGTCTCGGCGCGCGAGTCGATCGCACTGGGCGGGCTGAACTCGGCGGTCGTGGGCCTCGGCTCCGCGCTGATCGGTCCGCTGCTCGGCGCCGCCGCCGACCGCAGGGGCCAGCGGCCCGTCATCCTCGTGGCCGGGATCGTGAACTCCCTGGCGCTGCTCACCCTGGCCGCGGTCGCCTTCAGCTCCCTGCCCGACATCGCCGTGCTGGCCGTCGGCTTCCTGATCGGCGCCTCCTCCCCGCAGATCGGGCCGTTCTCCCGCACCCGCCTGGTGCAGCTGATCCTCACGCGGCTGCCCTCGGCCCGTCGGGCCCACAGCCTCAGCGGCACCATGGGCTACGAATCCGCGGCCGACGAGACCGCCTTCGTGTTCGGCCCCCTGGTGGTGGGGCTGCTCGCGACCACGCTGAACCCGGCCGCCCCCATGATCGGCGCGGCGGTGCTCACACTCGTGTTCGTCACCGCCTTCGCCCTGCACCCCACCGCGAAGGTCGCCGCCCCCACCCACGACGAGCCGGCCGTCCAGGCTCCGGCCCGGGAGCTGCTCCGCCTGCACGTGCTGGTGGTCGTGGCGGGCGCGCTGGGCGTGGGCCTGTTCTTCGGCACGGTGCTCACCTCGCTGACAGCCTTCCTGGCCGATTCCGGCCGCGGCGATTCCGCCGGGCTGGTCTACGGCGTGATGGGGGTGGGGTCCACCATCCTCGCGCTCAGCATCACGCTGTTCCCGGCGCGATTCCGCCTCTCCGCGCGCTGGCTGGTGTTCTCGGCCCTGATGCTCGCCGCCATGATCGGCTTCGGGCTCTCCGGTGGGCTGAACGGCCTGATCGGGGCGATGGCGGTGGCGGGGATCGGCATCGGGCCGACGATCGTGACCCTGTACAGCCTGGCGGCGGATCGCTCCCCGCAGGGCCGCTCGGCGACGGTGATGACGATGCTGGGCTCGGCCACGATCGTCGGCCAGTCCGCGGCCTCGGCGCTGACCGGGGCGGTCGCCGAGAGCGCCGGCTCGCAGGTCGCGATGTGGCTGCCGGTGGGGGCGGCGGCCCTGGTGCTGCTGGCCGCGGTGGTCAATGCGCTCGCGTGCCGGGAACCGATCGCGGACCTCGCGCCCGGAGGGGACGAGGTCCAGGCCGAGGCCCGGACGCTCTCGGAGCTGCCCGCCGAGCACCTCTGACCCCGCCCTCCGGGATCCCGGTCCGGGCGCCGCGTCACCGGCCGGAGCGCTCTGCTCCCGGCGGGGCGTCCTGGCGCCGCAGCACGTGGCGCAGCGCCTCCTCGAGGCTGCGGTGGGCGGGCTCGAACCCGCCGGCCCGCAGCCGTGCGTCGGAGACGTCCTGGTCGGTGCGGATCAGCTCATCGGCCGCGGCACCGCCCAGCACCAGGCGCGGTCCGACGGGCGGCACCGGCAGCAGCGCGGGCCGATGCAGCACGGCCCCGAGGGTGCGCGCGAACTCCCCGGCGCTCACCGGCTCGGGCCCGACCCCGTTGACCGGGCCATCCAGATCGGCGCTGAGGGCGGCGTGGGCGAAGCTGCGCACGATGTCGTCGAGCGAGATCCACGAGACCATGGCATCGGCATCGGTGAGCCGGCCGCCCATCCCGGCCAGGAACAGCGGCAGCTGAGGCGGCAGCGGGCCGCCGCCGTCCGTCAGCGCCAGCCCGGTGCGCATCGCGGCGACCCTCACCCCGGCCTCGGCCGCGGCACGGGTCGAGCCCTCCCAGTCACGCACCAGGTCGGCGAGGAACCCCTCCCCACCGCGATCCGCCTCGGTGAGCAGCTCGCCCGGCCGGCGGGCTCCGTAGAACCCGATCGCGGAGGCCTGGACGAGGGCGGAGGGGCCGTCGCGCATGCCGGCGAGGGTGCGGGAGATCAGGGCGGTGCCGTTGATGCGCGAGTCGCGGATCTCGCGACGGGCCACGGGGGTCCAGCGGGTCGCGATCGAGCGCCCGGCGAGGTTCACGACGACGTCCACGCCCTCGAGGT
>CAZHSL010000116.1:0-7292 GCA_964535185.1 uncultured Corynebacterium sp. | reverse complement strand
GTGACGTGCGCGAACAGCTCCTTCTCCTTGAGGGCCTCGACCACCGAGGCGATGCCGTCGTAGCGGCCGATCCGGAGGTTGTCGCGCTGGGCGATGTCGTGGGTGAGCACCACGCGGGAGTTCTGACCGATGCGGGAGAGCATCGTCAGCAGCACGTTGCGCTCGAGGGACTGGGCCTCGTCGACGATCACGAAGGCGTCGTGGAGGGAGCGGCCGCGGATGTGGGTCAGCGGCAGCACCTCGAGCATGCCGCGCGAGAGCACCTCGTCGATCACGTTCTGGGAGACCATCGAACCGAGCGTGTCGAAGACGGCCTGGCCCCACGGGCCCATCTTCTCGCCCTGGTCGCCGGGCAGGTAGCCCAGCTCCTGGCCGCCCACGGCGAACAGGGGGCGGAACACCATGATCCGGCGCTGGGTGCGGCGCTCGAGCACCGCCTCCAGGCCCGCGCACAGGGCCAGGGCGCTCTTGCCGGTGCCGGCCCGGCCGCCCAGGGAGACGATCCCCACGGACTCGTCCTGCAGCAGGTCGATGGCCACCCGCTGCTCCGCGGAGCGGCCCGAGACGCCGAACACCGTCTGGTCGCCCTGGACCAGCCGCACCTGCTTGTCCCGGGTGACGCGGCCCAGCGCGGAGCCGCGCGGGCTGGTGAGCGTGAGCCCGGTGTGGACGGGGTGGTGGGCGATCTCGGGCAGATCGACGGCCTGCCCGTCGTAGAGGTCGGTCATGGTCTGCTCGTCGACCGACGCGGTGACCATGCCGGTGTAGCCGCGGTCGCGGGCGAGCTCGGCCCGGTACTCCTCGGCGTGCACGCCGGAGGCCGAGGCCTTGATCCGCATCGGCAGGTCCTTCGACACCAGCACCACGTTCTTGCCCTCGAGCTGGAGGTTCTTCGCGACGGCGAGGATCCGGGTGTCGTTGTCGCCGAGCCGGAAGCCGTCCGGCAGGGAGGCGGTGCTCATGTGGTTGAGCTCGACGTGCACGTGGCCGCCGTCCTTGCCGATCGGCAGGGGCCGGGAGAGGTTGCCGTGGCGTTCGCGCAGGTCGTCGAGGATGCGCAGCGCCTGACGGGCGAAGTAGCCGAGATCCGGATGGTGGCGCTTGGCCTCCAGCTCGGTGATCACCACGATCGGGAGCACGATGTCGTGCTCGGCGAAGCGGTGCAGGGACAGCGGGTCGGACAGCAGCACCGAGGTGTCCAGCACGTAGGTGATCACACCGGTCTCGACCTCGGCGAGCATCTGCTGCGCGGTGCCGGGCAGCAGCGAGGGCACCACGGGGGCGCCGTCGGGATTCGCGGCGCCGATCACCGCCGTCCCCGAGCTGATGCCGAACGATGCCGTGCCGTCGGTGGCCGGGATCGTCTCGCGGGCTGTGGTGGTCTCTTCCATGGGAGCCTCCCGAGATCGAGCGGATGCCTGGACCATAGCCCTGGACTCACCCGCCGACGGGTGCGTCCCGCAGGGTGCGGGGACGACGTTCACCCGATCGTCACCGGGAGTTGTGCACCGCTCCCGATGCCCCCAAGTGTGCCACCGGTCACAGTCCGCACCGGGGAGGCGGGCGGAGTGTCCGGCGCTCGCGCCCGCGCCGATCGCCCACGCACCCGCGCCGAACGTTCACGCGCCGATCGCCCCCGCGCCGGCACCCGTCGCTCACGCGCCGAAGCGCCTCTCGCGCCGGCAGAAGTCCCGCAGGGCGCGCAGCAGGTCGACGCGGCGGAACCCGGGCCAGTAGGTCTCGCAGAACCAGTACTCGGAGTGCACGGACTGCCACAGCAGGAAGCCGGAGAGCCGCTGTTCGCCGGAGGTGCGGATGATGAGGTCCGGATCCGGCTGCCCACGGGTGTAGAGGTGCTCGGCCACGGACTCGACGCTGATCCCGGCGGCGATGCCCTCGCCGTCCAGGCCCTGGGCGGCCAGGTCCCGCACCAGTTCCTGCACGGCGTCGACGATCTCCTCCCGGCCGCCGTAGCCGATGGCCACGTTGACGGTCAGCCCGGACTCCAGCGACGTCCGCTCCTGCGCGCGGGCTATCCCCTCCCGCATCGACTCCGGCAGCGCCTCGGCGTTGCCGGTCAGCCGCACGCAGTAGCCGGCCTCGATGATCCGGCCGATCGTGTCGCCGATGATCCCGTAGAGGGCGGTGAGCTCCTCGGGCGGGCGGCGCAGGTTGTCCGTGGAGAGCATCCACACGGTGACCAGCGGGATGTCGAGGCCGTCGCACCAGGAGAGGAACTCGAGGATCTTCGCGGCGCCCGCGCGGTGGCCGTGCTCGGTGCTCTCCCCCGCCTCCTTCGCCCAGCGGCGGTTGCCGTCGACGATGACGCCCAGGTGCTGCGGGAGCTCGAAGCTCTCGAGCTCGCGGAGGAGCCGCCGTTCGTAGACGCGGTACAGAAGGCCGTCATCGTCCATCGTGCCGTCCTCCCCTCGTGCTGGCCGGGGCGGGTCCGTCCGCCGCGGCTCCGGCCCGGCGCGCTCCGCCGGATGCAGTGCGTCGCGGCCGACGCCGTCGGCCTGCGCCCCCATTATCGACGACGACTCCCCTACCCCCTGCCCGTTCGGCGAAATCGACACCGGATCGGCACAGCTCCCACAGATGAACTTACGGTCCCGTAGGTTAGTGTGTCCCCCATGAAGTCCGCACGCCACCGCGACGCCGCCGCGCACCGTTCCGAGGCCGACGATCCGCTCGACCCCGGCGGGGCAGCGGCCTCGGGCGCCGAGCCCGACGCCCGTGCCCCTCGTGCCGCGGCCGAGACCGCGGAGGCGGTCGCGGAGAGCGGCGGCACCCGCATGCCGGCCGACGACGCGCTGCCCACGGCCGAGAACTTCCCCTTCGCCCCGCGCACCCTGACCCGGGCGATGGCGCGGCGGGCCGCCCAGCTCGGGCTGCAGCTGCCCAAGCCGCGCCTGCGCGGGATGCTGCACCTGATCGCCTTCCCCGCCACCGTGGTGATCGGCCTGCTGCTGGTGGCCCTCGGCGAGACGCTGCAGATCCGCCTGGCCTGTGCGGTGTTCGTGCTCACGGCGAGCATGCTGTTCGGCGTCAGCGCCGTCTACCACCGCGGCACCTGGTCCCCGCAGCGGGCCATCATGCTGCGTCGGTTCGACCACGCGAACATCTTCCTGATCATCGCCGGCACCTACACCCCGATCGCAGCGGCGATGCTCGCACCTCGCCAGGCGCTCACGCTGCTGGCGATCGCCTGGGGCGGAGCGCTGGTGGGGGTCTGCTTCCGCCTGTTCTGGACCGGAGCCCCGCGCTGGATCTACGTGCCGGCCTACGTGGCGCTCGGCTGGGTGGCGATCTTCTACATGCCGCAGATCCAGGCCGGGGGCGGATGGGCCGTGGTCTGGCTGCTGGTGATCGGCGGTCTCGCCTACACCGCGGGCGCGGTCATGTATGCGTTGAAGCGGCCCAACCCGTCACCGGCCTGGTTCGGGTTCCACGAGATCTTCCACACCGGGACCCTGGTCGGCTTCGGGTGCCACTTCGCGGCCGTCGCCGTCGCCGTCGTCTGACCGGCGCGGGCAACGGGATCCGGCCGACGGGGGCCGCGGCAGCGCGCCGCAGGCAGGCCTCAGCGGCTCCCGTCGCCGCCGTCGTCGTCCTTCTCGGAGGCGTCCTCGACCGGGGTCTCCTCGAGGGAGGACTCCTCGGCGGGGTCCTCCGTCTCGGCATCCGCGCCGACGCCGCCGTCCTCGCTGCCGTGCTCGGCCGCGGCGCGCTCCTCGGCCTCCTTCCGCTCCTGCACCCGGGCGCGGGCCTGCACCCGGCGGGTGCGCCGCGTCATGTCGATCGCCAGGAGCACGACCACCACGGCGAGCGCGAACATCGCGAAGAACCCCGGCAGGCCCGGGGAGACGGTGACGGAGTTGAACTCCTCCCCGTCGGAGGGGCTCGGGGCGGCCACCAGCTGGGCGAGGACGAGCTGCGCGCCGCTCATGGCCGGGCCTCCACGTGCTGGTGGCGCAGCCCGGCGAAGAGGTCGTCCTCGGGCAGCTTCACGCCGATGCGGGAGATGTGCAGCTCGTAGTCCTCGGTGCCCCAGGCGGCGATCTCCGCCTCGTGCGAGATGCGGAAGAAGGGACCCTCGGGGTCGACCTGGGTGGCGTGGGCGCGCAGCGCGTCGTCCCGGATCTGCAGGAAGTCGCGCACGTCGACGCGGGTGGTCAGCACCCGGTCCCTGCTCTCGTCGTAGTGCTGGAGCATCTGGTCGAGCATCTCGTTGGGCGTGCCCTCGGCCCGCAGGTGACGGCTCACCGCGGAGAAGCGCTGACGGTGGAAGCCGTTGATGTAGTAGAGCTTCGCGACGGCCCAGGGCTCTCCGAGCTCGGGGGCGAAGTCCGGGTCCGCGGCGAGGTCGAAGGCGGCCAGGCTGATGCGGTTGACCTGGATGTGGTCCGGGTGCGGGTAGCCGCCGTTCTCGTCGTACGTGGTCATCACGTGGGGGCGCAGTCGGCGGACGGCCTCCACCAGCGGCCGTGCCGCCTCCTCGACGGGCAGCGTCGCGAAGCTGCCGGCCGGCAGCGGCGGGAGGGGGTCGCCCTCGGGCAGCCCGGAGTCGATGAAGCCCAGCCATTCGTGGTCCACGCCGAGGATCTCCTGGGCGCGCGCCATCTCCTGGCGGCGGATCTCGGGCAGCGTCTCCGCGGTGAGGGAGGGGTCGTCGCGCAGCCGCGGGTTGAGCACGTCGCCGCGCTCCCCGCCGGTGCAGGTGATGACTGTGACCTGGACGCCCTCGCGCGCATAGCGTGCGGTCGACCCGGCGCCCTTGGACGATTCGTCGTCCGGGTGCGCGTGGACGGCCACCATCCGCAGGGACTCATCGGGGGTGGGCAGCTGGACGGTCACGGGACTCCTCGGAGACGGCGGGTGGGGACGGATCCCACGGGCTGGTGCGCGCACCGCGCGCAGCACGGACCATGGCGCACCAGCGCCCGATCCTACGCCACCGGTGCCTGTCGGCGGCTGGGAGGAGCACGGGACGCGGCGGCCCGGCACCGGCGGGCGCAGCGCCGGCGTCCGGCGCCGGCGGCTCGACCGAACGGGCGCGGCACCGGCGCCCGAGGACCGGGTTCGCAGGAGGTTCCCGGCGGGGTCTGGGACACTGGCCCCATGAACGATGCCAGTCAGCGCCACGCGGACCGTTACGGCGGGCCGCTGGTGAGCCGTCGGACCTCGCGGGTGCTGCTCGCCCTCGCCGCCGCGGTGTTCCTGACGGTCGTGGTCTATGTGGGGATGCAGGTCTCGAACACCCCGGTCCGCTCGGAGATGCTCGCCTACGAGCACGTCGCCGACGACGTCATCGCCGTCGACTACCAGGTGACCATGGAACCGGGCACCGAGGCGACCTGCACCATCCAGGCGCTGAACAAGGGCCGCGCACAGGTCGGCTTCGTCGAGACGGAGATCCCGGCGCAGGAGACGCGGCGCAGTGCGCACCACATCGAGATCTCCACCCAGGGCGAGGCCGTCTCGGCGGAGATCGTCGGCTGCACCGCGCGCTGAGAGGTCGCGGCGACGCTCCTGCCCGGTCGCACCGGCGGGGCCGACGGGCGGTCGACGATTACTCGGTGCGCGAAATCGGCGTCGGGTCCCCGGGGCGGCCCCGTCCGCGGTGTAAAGTGTTCGGGAACCGGCATCGTGCCGATCATCATCACCCGCACACGGGGCGCATGAGGACATGTGCCCCGTGATTCGCGTATTGGGGGCTGTTCGCTCCCCTGCGCACTACCGAGGACGACAGGAGTGAACCCATGAGCAGCCAGCCGAATGGCGCCTGGCTCACCCAGGACGCGTACGACCGCCTGGCCAAGGAGCTCGAGGAGCTCGAGGGCCCGGGACGCACCGAGATCGCCGAGCGCATCGCCGCGGCTCGCGACGAAGGGGACCTCAAGGAGAACGGCGGCTACCACGCCGCCCGTGAGGAGCAGGGCAAGCTGGAGGCACGCATCGCGGACCTCCAGCGACTCCTGAAGAACGCCGTGGTCGGCGAGTCCCCCAAGGACGACGGCGTCGTCGAGCCCGGCATGGTCGTGGAGATCTCCATGGCCGGCAAGGAGCGCACCTTCCTGCTGGGCAATCGCGAGATCGCCGACGGCGACGACACGCTCGAGGTGTACTCCTCGGAGTCGCCGCTGGGCGCCTCGATCCACGGCTCGAAGGTCGGCGACACCGTCGATTACACGGCCCCCAACGGGAAGTCCTTCCCGATCGAGATCCTCAAGGCCTCGCCCTACAAGGCCTGAGCCGCAGCCCGCGCACATCGCGCACGACGACGGACCCCCGCGACCGGCAGCAGCCGGTGCGGGGGTCCGTCGCGTCGTGCGCTCTCGGGCGGCTCAGACCTCGTCCTCGCGCCCGGTGCCGTCCCGGTGCGGGCTGTCGTCCGGCCGCGGGGCGTCCTCCCGGTGCGAGCCGTCCTCCGGCCGCGGAGCATCGTCCGGCCGCGGGGCGTCGTCCGTCTGCGAGGCGTCGCCGGGCCGCGGGGTGTCCGGCCCCAGGGCGTCGCCCCCACCCGCGGCGCCCGGGGCACCGGCCATCGCCGCCTTCGGCACAGCTGCGCGCAAGGAGGGCAGGGCCGGCCTCGCCGCCCGCTTCCGCTCCCCCGCGGCGTCCGCCGGCGCGGGGCGGCGACCGGTCAGCGCGGCGAAGTGCTCGGCCCCGGCCTCGTCCTGCCCGAGATCCGGGCTCGGATCACGGCCCACCACGTACAGCAGCGTCGCATTGACGAAGGCGATCAGCGGAATGGAGAACAGCGCCCCGGCGATCCCGGCCACCATCGCACCGGCCGCGACCCCGAGGAACACGGCCAGAGGATGCAGCTCGACGGCCTTGCCCATCAGGAACGGCTGCAGCACGTTGCCCTCGAGCTGCTGGACGGCCAGCACGATCGCGAGCATGATCAGTGCGCCCACCCAGCTGTTGAGCACCAGCACCAGCAGCACCGCGATGGCGCCCGAGACGATCGCGCCGACCAGCGGAATGAAGCTGAACAGGAACACCAGCAGCCAGATCGGCACCGCGTAGGAGCCCAGGCCCAGGCCGATCATGCCGATCGCGATGCCGGTGGCGTCCACACCCGCGACCAGGATCTGGGTGCGGATGTAGGCCGACAGCGCCTTCCACCCGCGGCGGAACGCCTCATGGGTGGGCACCCGGGCCGCGGGCGGCAGCAGGCCCACCACCCAGCGCCAGATGCTCGAGCCGCCGGCGAGGAAGAAGAACAGCGCGAACAGGCAGATGACGATGCCGGTGGCGACGTTGCCGAGCACCGCCGCGGTGCC
>CAZHSL010000115.1:4773-7295 GCA_964535185.1 uncultured Corynebacterium sp. | reverse complement strand
GCCGAGACGCTGCTGCTGAGGATCGATGCGCTGCTGGGCTCCGCGGCGATCCAGTCCCGCCGCGCCTCCGACGCGGACGTGATGCTGCTCGAGGGGATGGCCGACCGCTACGTCCCCGACCTGGTCAGCGCCCTCGAGGACACCGTCGGCTTCCTCTCCCCCACCACCACCGGTCAGGCGCGGGAGCGGGCGATCGAGAACCTGCACAGCATCGACCAGCAGCTGTCCGTGCTCGGGGAGAGCATCGATCGGCTCGAGAACGACATCGTCGCCGGTGTCTCGCGGAACCTGGACGTGCACTCGGAGTTCCTCCGGGCACGCTTCCCCGACAGCGCGAACGACTCGTTCATCGACCGCTGACGCCGCCGACGGGCCGTGCGGGACGCGACGGGCCGTGCGGGCGGCTCAGCCCCGCGTGCTGCCGGCGTCGGCCCGGCCGCCGTCCCCGCCTGCGTCGCCCTCGCCGCGCCCGGCGACCGCGTTCAGGGAGCGGGCGAGCACGCCGTCGAGGTGGGCGGAGAGGGCGCGCAGCGCGCCGTCGTGATGATGCCGGCGCACCATGTCGAGGATCGCGCCGTGCTCGTGATGGGCGGTGTGGCCGTCGAAGGTCCCCGGACCGCCCGTCCACGTCTGCCGCATGCGGTGGGTGTAGGTGCTGAGGTTCTCCACCATCGTGCGCAGGTAGCGGTTGTCCGCATGGGCGAAGAACACCTGGTGGAACGCCCAGTCGGCGCGGAAGTGCTCGTTCAGCAGCGTGTAGTCGTCGGTGCCGTCGTCCCCGATCCGGGCGAGCACCTCGGCGTGGACGCGATGGGCCTCGGTCAGCTCGACGAGGAAGGCGTCGTGGTCCTGCAAGGCGCGCCCCAGCGCGGCGGACTCGACGACCTTGCGGGCGTCGAGCAGCTCGGTCATGTGCGCCGCGTCCAGCGGTGGTGCGACCACGTACCCGCGCAATGCCACGTACTCGACCAGTCCGGAGCGCTCGAGGGAGACCATCGCCTCGCGCACGGGGGTGGGCGAGACCTCGAGGTCCCTGGCCAGTCCGTCGATGCTGAGTCGGGAGCCCGGTGCCCAGCGCGATTCGAGCAGACGCTGGAGGATCAGCTCCTCGACCTCGGCGCGCAGGACCTGTCGACGCACAGCCATCGCCGCACCTCCCTCTCCGTCCCGACCTGGACTGCGGGGCCGGGCGGGACCCCTCGACAACACCGCCTCACCCTATAGGAAGTCGTGTGCGGCGGTCAGCGGAGGCGGGCTCGTGCCGGGCTCGTCCCGGGTTCGCCGGGCAAGCCACCCCTCACCCCGTCAGCGCGTTCGGGAACCCGAGGTGCTTGGCGATGATGCCGAGCTGCACCTCGGTGGAGCCCTCCCCCACCTCCAGCACGCGGGAGTCGCGGTAGTGGCGGGCCACGACGTTCTCGTTGAGGAAGCCGTTGCCGCCCCAGATCTGGCAGGCGTCGCGGGCGTTGGCCGTCGCGGCCTCGCTGCACACCAGCTTGGCCATGGACGCCTCCCGGCTGAAGGGCATCCCGGCATCGAGGCGCCGGGCGGCCTCGTGCATGAGCGCACGCGCGGAGGCCACGCGCGACTGCATGCGGGCGAGGGTGAAGGCGATGTGCTGCCTCTCGCCGAGGGGCCTGCCGAACACGACCCGCCTCTTCGCGTAGTCCACGGCCTGTTCGAGGCAGCCCTGGGCGGCGCCGACGCCGAGGCCCGCGAACGCCACCCGGCCCTGGTCGAGGATGGTGAGGAAGTTCGAGAAGCCGCGGCCGCGCTCCCCCAGCAGGTTCTCCTCGGGCACGCGCACGTCCTCGAGCAGCAGCGGGTGGGTGTCGGAGGTGTGCCAGCCCACCTTGTCGTAGCCGGGCAGCGCGGTGAACCCGGGAGTGTCGGTGGGGACGATGATGCTGGTCAGCTCCGGTGTGGTGCGGCCGTCGGCACGGGTGCGCTGCCCGGTGACGGCGGTGACGGTGACCAGAGAGGTGATGGGGGTGCCGGAGTTGGTGATGAACTGCTTGGTCCCGTCCAGCACCCACTGCCCGTCCTCGAGCCGGGCGGTGGTGCGGGTGCCGCCGGCGTCGGAGCCGGCCTCCGCCTCGGTGAGCCCGAAGGCGGCGAGCTCCTCGCCGCGGGCCAGGGCCGGCAGGTGCCGCTGCTTCTGGGCCTCGGTGCCGAAGGTGAGGATCGGCATCGCGCCCAGGCCCAGCCCGGCCTCGAGGGTGACGGCGATGGACTGGTCCACCCTCGCCAGCTGCTCCACCGCGACGCAGAGGGACAGGTAGTCCTTCCCCTGCCCGTCGTACTCGCGCGGGATGGGCAGACCGAACAGTCCCATCCGCCCCATCTGCGCGATGATCTCCATCGGCAGGCGGCGTGCGGTGTCGTACTCGTAGCTGGCGGGGGCGACGACCTCGTCGGCGAACTCGCGCACCTGCGCGGCGAGGCGCTGGTGCTCCTCGCTCAGCAGGTCGGTGCCGGGTGGCGGCGTGGGGGCGGTGGTCACGGAGGGCTCCTTCTGAGCG
>CAZHSL010000115.1:0-4673 GCA_964535185.1 uncultured Corynebacterium sp. | reverse complement strand
GGCCTGGAGCCGGGCGTGCCGCAGGATCGGGGCGTCGACCATCCGGCCGTCGTGCTCGAACACCCCGGTGCCGTGCCGTTCGGCGGCCTCCAGCACGTCGCGGGCCCAGGCGGCCTCGGCGGGGCTGGGCGCATAGGCGGCGCGGACGGCGGCGGCCTGGGCGGGATGGATGCAGGCGGTGGCGGTGAATCCGCTCGCGGCGGCGTCCTCGGCCTCGGTGCGCCAGGCGGCCTCGTCGGCGAGGTCGGTGTGGATCGCGTCGATCGCGCTGCGGCCGTGGGCGCGGGCGGCCAGCAGCACGCTGGAGCGGGCGTGGCGGACCACGTCGCGGTAGCTGCCGTCGGCGCGGCGGGAGGAGGTGCCGCCGAGGGAGGCGATGAGGTCCTCGCCGCCCCACATCAGCGCGGCCACGTCGGGGTGGGCGGCGAGCGTCGGCGCGGCGAGGATGCCGCGGGCCGTCTCGCACAGCGCGATCACCTTCACGCCGGGCAGGGCGCCGACGATCCTGTCCACGGCGACGGGAGCGCTCGCCTTGGGCAGCATCACCCAGCGGGGACGGTGCGCGCCGAGCGCCAGGAGGTCCGCCTCGAAGTCCGTGCCGCCGGGCGCGTTGACGCGGATGATGGTGCGGGCGGGATCGAGCCCGTGGGCGACGACGGCGTCCCGCGCGGTGCGCTTGTTCTGAGGCGAGACGGCGTCCTCGAGGTCGAGGATGACCGCGTCGGCCCGGTCGGCCGCCTTGGCGAAGCGGTCGGGGCGGTCCCCGGGGCAGAACAGCAGCGAGGGGCCCAGCGGGAACGACTCGTGGCCCTCGTCGGCGTGGCCGTCCGGCGCGCCGTGCCGTTCGCGGCAGGTCACGCGGCTGCCGGGCGTCAGGTGGTCGTGCGTGGGGGTCATGAGTCCTCCTGGTCGGGCGTGGGGCGGTAGTGCATGAGGGTGGTGCGTGCGGCGCGGACCACCACGTCGCCGTGCTGGTTGCGCCCGGTGTGGCGGAGGGAGACGACCGCCTGCCCGGGCCGGGAGGCGGAGGGGCGGACGCCGAGCACGGTGGTCTCGCTGTAGAGGGTGTCGCCGTGGTGCAGCGGGTGGGGGAAGGAGATCTCCCCGAAGCCGAGGTTCGCCACCAGGGTGCCCTGGGTGATCTGCGCGACGGAGGCGCCGACCACGGTGGCCAGGGTGAGCATCGAGTTCACCAGGCGCTGCCCGAACTCGGTGGTCTCGCTCCAGGCGGCATCGAGGTGCAGGGCCTGCGGGTTCATCGTCATGGTGGAGAACTGGACGTTGTCCGCCTCGCCGAGGGTGCGGCCGGGGCGGTGCTCGTAGGTGGCGCCGATCTGCAGCTCGTCGGCGTACAGACCCCGCTGCACGATGCGGGGCCCGTCGGGGGCGGGGTCGGGTTCGGTCATCGGCGGGACTCCTGCTCATCGGTGGGTTCGGGGGCGGAGGCCGACGGATCGGCACCCGACAGCTCGGCAACCGACGGAGCGCCGGCCGACGGGACGGCGGCGGGCGGGTCGGGCTCGTCGGGCAGCACCTGGGCGACCTCCTCCCCTCGGGCCACCCGATGCCCGGCGGCGACGTGCAGCTGCACGGTGCCGTCTCCGGGGGCGTGGAGGGTGTGCTCCATCTTCATCGCCTCGACCACGAGCACCGGGTCGCCGGCGCGGACGTTGTCCCCGTCGGCCACCAGCACGGTGGTGACGGTGCCGGGCATGGGGGATTCGAGCGTGGGGGCCGCCTGCCGGCCTGTGGCGCTGTGGAGGCGGCGGTGCAGGGTCAGCTCGCGGTCCTCGCCGGGCAGACCGATCCACACCGTGTCCTGCGTGCAGCGGTGCGTCAGCGGGAGGCGGAGGCCGTCGACGGTGACGGCACCCGGATGCAGGGCGATCTCGAGCTCCTCCTCGCCGATCCGGGCCCGGGCCCGCTGCGGGGTGCCGGTCAGCGCGATCTCGTGCGGGGTCTCCTCGTGCCCGTCGAGGCGCACCACGAACGGGGCGGGCTCCCCGAGGCGCCAGCCGGTGGGGCGGTGCCAGAGGTCGTCGGGGCGGGAGCGGGCGACCTGGTCCCAGTGCACGAGGGCGGCGACGGCGAGCACTCGCGCGGTGACCGGTGGTGCGGCGAGCTCGGGCAGGCGGCGCTCGATCAGCCCGGTGTCGAGCTCGCCGGCCACCACCTCGTCGAGGGCCAGCAGTGCGCGCAGGAACGCGGTGTTGGTGACCACGCCGAGCACGTGCGTGGCGGCGAGGGCGCGGTCCAGGGCGGCGAGCGCCCCGGCGCGCGTGGGGGCGTGGGCGATCACCTTGGCGAGCATCGGGTCGTAGCTGCTGGAGACGGCGGTGCCCACCGCGAGGGCGTGGTCCACGCGCACGTGCGGCGGCAGGGCGAGGGCGTGCACCCGCCCGCCGGTGGGCAGGAACCCGGCGGCCGCGTCCTCGGCGTAGACGCGGGCCTCGATCGCGTGGCCCTCGAGGTGCACCTCCTCCTGGGCGAGGCTCAGCGGTTCGCCGCGGGCGATGCGGATCTGCTCGGCGACCAGGTCGATCCCGGTGATCGCCTCGGTGACGGCATGCTCCACCTGCAGGCGGGTGTTCATCTCGAGGAAGAACGGCTCCTCGGGGGCGGAGCCGTCGACGATGAACTCGACGGTGCCGGCGCCCACGTAGTCCACGGCCCGGGCGGCGGCGACCGCGGCCTGCCCGAAGCGCTCGCGCTGGGCCGGGGTGAGGGAGGGGCTGGGCGCCTCCTCGATCACCTTCTGGTGGCGCCGCTGCAGGGAGCACTCGCGCTCGCCCAGGTGGATCACGGTGCCGTGGGTGTCTGCGAGGATCTGCACCTCGATGTGGCGGGGCGCGGTGAGCAGCCGTTCGAGGAAGAGGGTGTCGTCGCCGAAGGCGCCGGCGGCCTCGCGGCGGGCGGCCGTGAGCGCGGCGGGGAGGTCCTCGGCCCGCAGGACCTCGTGCATCCCCTTGCCGCCTCCTCCGGCGGCGGGCTTGACCAGCACGGGGAAGCCGAGATCGGCGGCCCCGGCGAGGAGGGCGGCGTCGTCCAGCCCGGGTGTGGCCAGGCCGGGCACGACGGGCACGCCGCGGGCGGTGACGGCGGCGCGGGCGGCGATCTTGTCGCCCATGGTCTCGATCGCCGCGGCCGACGGGCCGATGAACACCAGCCCCGCCTCCTCGCAGGCGCGGGCGAAATCGGCGCGTTCGGCGAGGAAGCCGTACCCGGGGTGGACGGCCCGGGCGCCGGTCGCCTGCGCGGCGACGATGATCTCGGCCCCGTCGAGGTAGGAGCCGATGCGGACGGCGCGGTCGGCGGCCGCGACGTGGGCGGCGTCGGCGTCCTCGTCGGTGTGCACGGCGATGCCTGTCAGGCCGAGCTCGGCGAGGGTGCGGAGGATCCGCATCGCGATCTCGCCGCGGTTGGCGATCAGGACGCTGTCGATCATCTGCACCTCGTGGTCCGTCCGTTCCGTCCGGGTCATCCGCGCCTCACATCCGGAAGACGCCGTGGCCGGGCTCGGCCAGGGGGGCGCGGGAGACGACGTCCAGGGCCAGGCCCAGCACGGTGCGGGTGTCGGCGGGGTCGATGACCCCGTCGTCCCAGAGCCGGGCGGTGGAGTAGTAGGGGCTGCCCTGGGCCTCGTACTCCTCGATGATGGGGCGCTGGAACTCGGCCTCCTCGGCCTCGCTCCAGGTGCCGCCGCCGGCCTCGATCCGGTCGCGTCGCACGGTCGCGAGGACGGCGGCGGCCTGCTGCCCGCCCATGACGGACACGCGCGCGTTCGGCCACAGCCACAGGAACCGCGGCGAGTAGGCGCGGCCGCACATCGAGTACGTGCCGGCGCCGAAGGAGCCGCCGATGACGACGGTGAGCTTGGGGACCCGGGCGCAGGCGACGGCGGTGACCATCTTCGCGCCGTCCTTGGCGATGCCGCCGCGCTCGTACTCGGCGCCCACCATGAACCCGGCGATGTTCTGCAGGAACACCAGCGGGATCTCGCGCTGGTCGCACAGCTGCACGAAATGGGCGCCCTTGAGCGCGGACTCGCTGAACAGCACCCCGTTGTTGGCGACGATGCCGACGGGGTGGCCGTGGATCCGGGCGAAGCCGGTGACCAGGGTGGTGCCGTAGCCGGGCTTGAACTCGGAGAACTCCCCCGCGTCGACGAGGCGGGCGATCACCTCGTGCACGTCGTACGGGGTGGAGAGGTCGGCCGGCACCGCGGCGCCCATGGTCGCCGGGTCGAGCGCGGGTTCGCGCGGCTCGTACCGGGGCAGCACGGGGGCGGGGTCGGGGAGGGTGGCGACGATGTCGCGGAGGATCGACAGGGCGTGCTCGTCGTCCTCGGCGAGGTGGTCGGCGACGCCCGAGACCTCGGTGTGCATCCGGCCGCCGCCGAGCTCCTCGGCGCTGACCTCCTCGCCGGTGGCGGCCTTCACCAGCGGCGGCCCGCCGAGGAAGATCGTGCCCTGGTCGCGCACGATGACGGTCTGGTCGCTCATCGCCGGCACGTAGGCGCCGCCCGCGGTGGAGGAGCCCATCACCGCGGAGATCTGCGCGATCCCCTCGGCGCTCATCCGCGCCTGGTTGAAGAAGATCCGGCCGAAGTGGTCGCGGTCGGGGAACACCTCGTCCTGCATGGGCAGGTAGGCGCCGCCGGAGTCGACCAGGTA
>CAZHSL010000114.1:2461-7307 GCA_964535185.1 uncultured Corynebacterium sp. | reverse complement strand
CCACCGAGGTGGGGGAGGACACCTTCGTGGTCTCCGACGGCGGCTACGCCGCGAATGTCGAGGCGGTCACGACCATGGCCCCGCCAGCCCTGGACGAGGCCGCGATCGCGGCACTGCCGGCGATGCACGTCGAGGACACCCCCGGAGCGTCCACCATCGCGAGGCTCGTCGAGTTCTCCAACCGGGCCTTCCCCGGGAAGGGGCCGATCGCCGAGTCGGGGGAGTGGACCCGCTACGAGATGCTCAAGCACCTCGTCTACCTGCTGACCCACCCCGACGGCTCGACCGAACCGCTGGTCATCGCGCTGCCCGGGGACCGGGAGGTGGATGCGAAGCGTCTCGAGGCCGCCGTCGCCCCCGCGATCGCCGCCCCCTTCACCGACGCGGACTTCGCCGAGCACCCGGTGCTGAAGAAGGGCTACATCGGCCCCGAGGGGCTCGGGCTCGAGTCCGCCTCCGGGATCCGCTACCTGGTCGATCCGCGCGTCGTGCCCGGCACCTCGTGGGTCGCGGGCGCGGGGGAGAAGGACAAGCACGTCTACGACCTCGTGTTCGGCCGGGACTTCACCGCCGACGGGACCATCGAGGCCGCGGAGGTGCGCGACGGCGACCCCGCGCCCGACGGCTCCGGCCCGCTGCGCCTGACCCGCGGCATGGAGATGGGGCACATCTTCCAGCTCGGCCGCAAGTACGCCGAGGCGCTCGACCTCACCGTCCTCGACGAGAACGGCAAGACGGCCGTGGTGACCATGGGCTCCTACGGCATCGGCGTCACCCGCGCCGTGGCCGCCGTCGCCGAGCTCTACCACGACGAGAAGGGCCTGGCCTGGCCCCGCCAGCTCGCACCCGCCGATGTGCACATCGTGGCCACCGGCAAGGGGCAGGAGGTGTTCGAGGAGGCCGAACGGATCGCCGCCGAGCTCGAGGCGCGCGGCCTCGAGGTGCTGTACGACGACCGGCCCAAGGTCTCCCCGGGCGTCAAGTTCAAGGACTCCGAGCTGCTGGGCGTGCCCACCTCGGTCGTCGTGGGCAGGAGCCTCGCCCAGGGCGTGGTCGAGCTGCGGGACCGCGCCGGCGGCGAGATCCGCGAGATCAGCCCGCAGGAGATC
Source organism: uncultured Corynebacterium sp. (assembly GCA_964535185.1). GTDB lineage: Bacteria > Actinomycetota > Actinomycetes > Actinomycetales > Dermabacteraceae > Brachybacterium. Next base: position 6,198 of record CAZHSL010000114.1, on the reverse strand, counting down.
GTCGACGCGGTGGTCGCCGAGGTCCGCGGCGCCTGAACCGGCACCCGCGCGGATCCGCCGCGCGGGGCCGTCACTCCTGCGCGGGAGGCGGCTGCTCGACCTCGAGGCTCGGCAGCGGCTCCATCCGGTCCACCAGCGCCCCCAGCCGCTCCGCCTCCTGGAGCGCCGCCGCGATCGGCAGCGGTCGGCGCTCGAAGGGGGCGGCTCCGACGAGCGCGATGTGGTCGACGAGCAACCCCTGGGCCAGCAGCGTCGGCAGCCGGGCGGCGGACTGCTCGTCGAGGGTCCCGCCGGGGACCGCGTAGACCGCCTGGCGGGCCACGACGGGCGCGCCGTCCTGCTCGGCGATCTCCCCGAGCTCCTCGGCCCGCTGCCGGTGCAGTGCGGTGAGGTCCAGGTGCTGCTGCCTCGTCGCCCCCTCGGACCGGGCGGCGAGCACCTCGTGGAGGTATCCCGCGTACCACTCCTCCAGCTGGGCCCGCTCGATCGTGCTGTGGTAATCGGACTCGGCACCGATCGAGGGCGGATCGGTCGCGGGCACCTCCCGGGCGGGAACCAGCTCCTCCGCGGTGGGGGACGGGGTCGCCCCGCCGGGATCGCCGTCGAGCCTCCGCGCCGCCCAGGCGGTGTGGGCGGCGATCGCGACCACCGGCCGCGCCAGGGAACCGGAGACCTGGCGCGCCGCCGAAGCGCCGAGGTCCCGCAGCCGGACCAGCACCGCCACCAGCTCCGCGAGGTCCGCGGGAACGTCCTGGGCGGGCGGGGGAGAGGCCTGCCCCGGGGCAGGGTCCTGCTCGGCGGCGCGCTCGTCCTCCGCCTCCGCTCCCGTGAGCAGGGCGGTGCGCTGCACGGGGAGGGTGGAGGAGAGCGCGGCCAGGGTCGAGGACACCTCCGGGTCGCCGTCGCCCGCACCGACCCCCACCATGTGCTCGGTGCCGGCGAGAGCACGCTCCAGCAGCTCCAGCAGATCCGTGCGGTAGAGGTCGTCGATGCCGGGCGGGGGCGGCGTGTACTCCTCCGGCCCGCCCAGCGCGATCCGCCCGCAGCCCACGAGCGGGAGCAGCGCCGCGACGCCCGCGGCGCCCAGCAGGGTGCGGCGGGTCGGGGCGGCGGGCGGCGGGGCAGCGGAACGGGGCACGGGAGGATTCTCGCATCGCAGCCCCCGGTGGAGGCACGGACCGGCCACGGCCACTATCCTGGTGGCATCCGCCCGGGCGCGCCCCGGGCGTCACACACACCCATAGCAGCAGGAGGCGAGCGGCCATGAGCGCACTCGAGGACCAGACCATCCTGCGGGAGACGGCCATGCGGGTGCTGGACGCCCACGGGCTCGTGCTCGAGGACGTCGAGATCCGGCGCGGCGGCGGGTTGCCTCAGGTGCGGCTCGTCGTGGACCTGCCCGAGGATCAGCTGGGCAGCGCTGACCTCGATGCTGTCGCCGACGCCTCGCGTGCGCTGTCCGAGGCCGTGGACGCCGACGACGCCGTGCTGGGCGGCGACCCGGTCCTGCTCGAGGTCACCACCCCGGGCGTCGACCGGGAGCTGACGGCGCCGCGGCACTTCCGGCGCTCCCGCGGCCGCCTGCTGACCCTCACCGTCGCCGACGGCACGAGGTACCGAGCCCGGCTCCTCGCCGTCGACGGCGAGGACCTGCACCTGCGGCAGGAGCCCGGTCGCGATGACCGCGGCCGCCCCCTGAAGCCGCCCCGGGGCACCCCGGAGCGCCCGGTGATCCCGATCGCCGACGTCACCGCCGCCCGGGTCGAGGTCGAGTTCGACCCGCCCGCCGATCTCGCGCAGCTGCTCGCTGACGCCGAGACCACCATCGCGGACCGCCCCGCACAGAAGGAGAGCTGAGATGGACATCGACATGGGTGCCCTGAGGACCCTCGAGCGCGAACGAGAGATCAGCCTGCCCGTGCTGCTGGACGCGATCCGCTCCGCCCTGCACGCCGCCTACCTCCACACCGACCACCCGGTGCGTGACTCCGAGGTGCTCATCGACGACAGCACCGGGGAGGTGGCCGTCATCGCCCGCGAGCGCGACGCCGACGGCACCGTGCTGGAGGAGTGGGACGACACCCCCGAGAACTTCGGCCGGGTCGCCGCCTCGACCGCCCGCCAGGTGATCTTCCAGCGCATCCGCGACCTGGAGGACGAGGCGGTACTGGGCGAGTACGCCGACCGGTCCGACCAGATCGTCTCCGGCATCATCCAGCAGGGCCGCGATCCGCGGATGGTGCTCGTGGATCTCGGCGAGGTCGAGGCCGTGCTGCCGCCGCACGAGCGCGTGCCCGGCGAGGACTACTCGCACGGCCGCCGTCTGCGCGCCTACGTCACCGAGGCGCGGCGCGGGGCCAAGGGACCCCAGATCACCCTCTCCCGCTCGCACCCGAACCTGGTGCGCCGCCTCTTCGACCTCGAGGTCCCCGAGGTCGCCGACGGCACTGTCGAGATCACGGGCCTCGCCCGCGAGGCCGGGCATCGCACGAAGATGTCGGTGCGCGCCACGGTGCCCGGCGTCAACGCCAAGGGCTCCTGCATCGGCCCGATGGGCGCGCGCGTGCGTGCGGTGATGAACGAGCTGGGCGGCGAGAAGATCGACATCGTCGACTTCGACGAGGACCCCGCCGCCTACATCACCAATGCGCTCTCGCCCTCGCGGGTCACCAGCGTCACCGTGCTCGACGAGGTCGGCCGCTCCGCACGGGCGGTCGTGCCCGAGACGCAGCTCTCCCTCGCCATCGGCAAGGACGGGCAGAACGCCCGCCTGGCCGCCAAGCTGACAGGCTGGAAGATCGACATCCGGCCCGATGGCTCGGGGGAGCGGGCACCCGCCGACTGAGGTGTGTCCCACGCCTCCCCGCTGCGGTCAGCACGCTGCCGGTCCGCTACACTGGGGAGGCTGTTCGCCGGGCCGGGACGCGCATCGTCCGATGATCGTACCCAGCCCGAGCGGAGGCGCACGGAACGGAGGTGGAGGAATGGTCACCCGCTCCTCCCACCGTCCCGAGCGCACGTGCGTCGGCTGCCGTCAGGTGGCCCCGCGCGCCGACCTGGTGCGTCTGGTCCGGGAGTCCGCTCCCGGCGGTGCCGCTCCGCGCGTCCGCGTCGACCCCTCCGGGGCGGCCCCCGGCCGCGGAGCATGGCTCCATCCCGCCGCGTCATGTCTCGAGCTCGCCCTGAAGCGAGGCGGTCTCCCCCGGTCCTTCCGGGGGCCGGTCGACACCGGGCCCCTCGCCCAGTCGCTCGAGAACCCCGATTTCACCCGAACGTGGAACAGGTAGAAGAACCATGGACATCCGATGAGTACTCACCCATGAGCACCTTCAGGAATTAGTGGTCCGAGCCCTCTTGTCGGCCGGACCGAGACAGGAGAAATGTGGCTAAGGTCCGCGTCCACGAGCTCGCCAAGGAGCTCGGACACCCGAGCAAGGTCGTTCTGCAGAAGCTGCAGGACATGGGCGAATTCGTTCGCTCCGCCTCCTCGACCATCGAAGCGCCGGTCGCCCGCCGTCTGCGCGAGGAGCTGCCCGTCAAGAGCGGCGACGACTCCCCCGCGAAGAAGAGCGGCCCGGCAACGCCCTCCAAGCCCTCCGGCGCTCCCAAGCCCGGTATGAAGCCCGCGGCGAAGCAGCCGAGCGACGCCGCCGCGCAGGCGCCCTCCGCCCCCCAGGCACCCTCCGCTCCGGCAGAGGAGAAGGCGCAGAAGGCGGCGCCCGCACCGAAGCCGGGCA
>CAZHSL010000114.1:0-2361 GCA_964535185.1 uncultured Corynebacterium sp. | reverse complement strand
CGAGAAGCCGACCGCGCCCAAGCCGGGTGCCGAGAAGCCGGTCGCCCCGAAGCCGGGCGCCGAGAAGCCGGTCGCGCCCAAGCCCGGCGGCGAGCGCCCCGCGCCCCGCCCGGGTGGAGCACGCCCCGGCAACAACCCCTTCGCCAGTTCGCAGGGCATGCCCCGCCCCGGTGCCCGCAGGCCGGGACAGGGCGGAGGCCGCCCCCAGCGCGGCGAGGGAGGCCCCCGTCCGGGCGGTCCCCGTCCCGGCAACAACCCCTTCGCCAGCGCGCAGGGCATGCCCCGCCCGGGGCAGCGTCCCTCCCGCCCCGCCAGTGGTGACCAGGCCGGCGGCCGTCCGTCGCGCGAGGGTGCCCCGCGTCCGGGCGGTCGTCCCGGGATGCCGACCCCTGGCATCATGCGCCAGCACTCCAGCGGCGGCCTCGCCGAGACCAACCAGGGCGGCGGTCGCGGCCGTGGCGGTCGTGGACCGGGCGGTCCCGGCGGTCCCGGCCGCCCCGGCGGCGGCCCCCGCGGTCGCGGTGGCCGCGGCAGCACCCAGGGCGCATTCGGTCGCGGCGGCAAGCCGGCCCGTTCGCGCAAGTCGAAGCGCGCGAAGCGTCAGGAGTTCGAGCAGCAGCAGGCCCCCGCGCCGGGCGGCGTCTCGATTCCGCGCGGCAACGGCCAGACCATCCGTCTGCGCCGCGGTGCCTCGCTGTCCGACTTCGCCGATCGCATCGACGTCAACCCCGCCTCGCTGATCACCGTCATGTTCGCGATGGGCGAGATGGCCACCGCGACCCAGTCGCTGGACGAGGACACCTTCGGCCTGCTGGGCGAGGAGCTGGGCTACAAGATCGAGATCGTCTCCCCGGAGGACGAGGAGCGCGAGCTGCTGGAGCAGTTCGACATCGATCTCGACGCCGAGCTCGCCCAGGAGGACGACGAGGACCGCCTGCCGCGTCCGCCCGTCGTCACCGTCATGGGCCACGTCGACCACGGCAAGACCCGCCTGCTGGACACGATCCGGAAGGCGAAGGTCGGCGCCGGGGAGGCCGGCGGCATCACCCAGCACATCGGCGCCTACCAGGTGGAGGTCGAGCACGAGGAGCAGGACCGTGCGCTGACCTTCATCGACACCCCGGGTCACGAGGCGTTCACCGCCATGCGTGCCCGCGGTGCGGACGTCACCGACATCGCGATCCTGGTGGTCGCCGCGGACGACGGCGTGATGCCCCAGACGATCGAGGCGCTCAACCACGCCCAGGCGGCCGACGTGCCGATCGTGGTGGCGGTCAACAAGATCGACAAGCCGGACGCCAACCCGCAGAAGATCCGGCAGCAGCTGACCGAGTACAACCTGATCGCCGAGGAGTACGGCGGCGACACGATGTTCGTGGACGTCTCCGCGCGCGAGAACCTCAACATCGATTCGCTGCTGGAGGCGGTGCTGCTCACGGCGGACGCCGCCCTCGAGCTCACCGCGAACCCGGACAAGGACGCGCGCGGCGTGTCCATCGAGGCGAACCTCGACAAGGGCCGCGGCCCGGTCGCCACCGTGCTGGTCCAGCAGGGCACCCTGCGGGTCGGCGACGCGATCGTCTGCGGAAGCGGCCACGGCCGCGTCCGTGCGATGCTCGACGAGAACGGCGAGACCGTCACCGAGGCGGGTCCGTCCCGCCCGGTGCAGGTGCTCGGTCTGACCTCGGTGCCCGGCGCCGGTGACTCCTTCCTGGTCGCCCAGGATGAGCGCACCGCCCGCCAGATCGCCGAGAAGCGCGAGGCCGCCAAGCGTGCCGCGTCGCTCTCGAAGGTGCGCAAGCGCATCAGCCTCGAGGACATCAACCAGCACATGGCCGAGGGCAAGGTCGAGACCCTCAACCTCATCCTCAAGGGCGACGCCGCCGGTGCGGTGGAGGCCCTCGAGGAGGCGCTGCTGGGCATCGAGGTCGGCGAGGGCGTGGACCTGCGCATCATCGACCGCGGCGTCGGCGCGATCACGATGAACAACATCAACCTCGCGGTCGCCTCGAACGCCGTCATCATCGGCTACAACGTCCGCGCGGAGGGTCTGAACGCGGACTACGCCGAGCGCGAGGGCGTCGAGGTCAAGTACTACTCGGTCATCTACAACGCGATCGACGAGGTCGAGTCCGCCCTCAAGGGCATGCTCAAGCCGGAGTACGAGGAGGTCGAGCTCGGCTCGGCGGAGATCCGCGAGATCTTCCGCTCCTCCAAGTTCGGCAACATCGCCGGTTCGATCGTGCGCAGCGGCATCATCAAGCGCGGTGCGAAGGCGCGCATCACCCGCAACGGTGTGGTGGTCGCCGAGAACATCGAGGTGGCCGGTCTGCGCCGCTTCAAGGACGATGTCACCGAGGT
>CAZHSL010000113.1:0-7310 GCA_964535185.1 uncultured Corynebacterium sp. | reverse complement strand
TCTCCTTGAGCTCGGGGACGGTGTCCGCCCCGACGTAGAACATCGACTGGTGCAGGCCGCCGGTGAGCTGATGGACGACGGAGCCGAGCTGGCCCTTGTAGGAGACGCGGCCCTCGATGCCCTCGGGCACGATCTTGTCGTCGCTGGGGACGTCCGCCTGGAAGTAGCGGTCCTTGGAGAAGGACTTCTTGCCGCGCGAGGACATCGCACCGAGCGAGCCCATGCCGCGGTAGGCCTTGTACTGCTTGCCGCCCACGAGCACCACCTCGCCCGGCGACTCCTCCGTACCGGCCAGCAGCGAACCGACCATGACCGAATCCGCACCGGCGACCAGCGCCTTGGCGATGTCGCCGGAGTACTGCAGCCCGCCGTCGCCGATCAGCGGCACGCCCGCGGGACCGCAGGCCTTGGCGGCCTCGTGGATCGCGGTGATCTGCGGGACGCCGACGCCCGCCACCACGCGGGTGGTGCAGATCGAGCCGGGACCCACCCCGACCTTGACCGCGTCCGCCCCGGCCTCGACCAGGGCCTGCGCCCCGGCGCGGGTGGCGACGTTGCCGCCGATCACCTGGACGTCGGCGAAGGCGGGGTCCTGCTTGATGGTGCGGATCATCTCCAGGGCGAGGCGGGCGTGCCCGTTGGCGGTGTCGACCACCAGCACGTCGACGCCGGCGTCGCGCAGCGCGCCGGCACGCTCCAGGGAGTCCCCGAAGAAGCCCACGCCGGCTCCGACCAGCAGGCGGCCCTGGCCGTCCTTGGAGGCGTCGGGGAACTGCTCGGACTTCACGAAGTCCTTGACCGTGATCAGCCCGGTCAGGCGACCGTCGGCGTCCACCAGGGGAAGGCGCTCGCGCTTGTTCCGCCGCAGCAGCGCGGTGGCCTGCTCGGCGGTGACGTCGTCCGGTGCCGTGAACAGCTCGGTGGTCATGACGTCGGCGACCTTGGTGGCGGCCCACTCGGCGACGGGGATGAAGCGCAGGTCGCGGTTGGTGCAGATGCCGATCAGGCGCTGGTCCGCATCGACCACGGGCAGGCCGGAGACCCGGAACTGCCCGCACAGGGCGTCGAAGTCCTCGAGGGTGGCCTCCGGGCCGATGGTGACGGGGTTGGTGATGCGCCCGGTCTGGGTGCGCTTGACCAGGTCCACCTGGTGGGCCTGGTCCTCGATCGAGAGGTTGCGGTGGAGGATGCCGATGCCGCCGTGGCGGGCCATCGCGATCGCCATCCGCGACTCGGTGACGGTGTCCATCGCCGCGCTCGCGAGCGGGATCCGCAGGGAGATCTCCCGCGTGAGGCGACTGGTGGTGTCCGCCTCGGAGGGGATCACGTCCGTCTCGCCGGGCAGCAGCAGGACGTCGTCGTAGGTGAGTCCGATGAAACCGAAGGGGTCCGCGCTCGTCATGGATCGATGGTAGCGGCGAGGACGCCGCGCGTGCTGTCTCGCCCACCACAGGGGCGTGCTCACCCCCGGTCGATGACCTGCATCGATGGAAGCCGTGGGCGGGATCACGTCCGCAGCGGCCAGGGCATCGCACCGGATCCTCCGGCGCGCGCGACCGAGCCGGCCCGACTCGGGCGGAGCGGAGGCCGCGCCGCTGTGATGTCGAGCGGAGTTCTCCCGACGTTCGCCCCGCCGTCACTTCTCGGCCTACAGTGGCCGCGGCCCTGTCGGGGCTCCGGGGCGCCGCAGGCCTCCGGACGCCCCTCCTCCTCACCCCCCGGGAACTCGACGATGCCTGGCACGCCTGCCCAGAAGACCACCGACGCCGCCGTCCCCACCGGCTTCCTCGGCCCGGACCGCAACTGGCACCTCGGTGCCGGGCTGATGACGGCGGCGACCGCGGTCGCCTTCACCATCTGGTCCTTCGGCCACACGGGAACGGACGTCAACGCCTTCCTGCTGATCCTCGCGATCGCCTTCGGGCTGTTCATGGCCTTCAACATCGGCGGCAACGACGTCGCCAACTCCTTCGGCACCAGCGTCGGGGCGGGGACGCTGACCATGAAGCAGGCGCTCGTGGTCGCCGCCGTCTTCGAGGTCTCCGGGGCGGTGCTCGCGGGCGGCTCGGTGACCGAGACCGTGCGCAGCGGCATCGTCGACATCGACCTCCACATGGATCCGCTGGCGTTCGCCTACATCATGATGGCCGCCCTGCTGGGAGCCGCGATCTGGCTGCTGCTCGCCACCCGGATGGGGTGGCCGGTCTCCACCACCCACGCGATCATCGGCGGCATCGTCGGTGCGGCGGTCACCACGGGTGTGGTCACCGGCACCGGCGGGTTCGAGATGGTCCAGTGGGGTGAGATCGGCCAGATCGCCATCTCCTGGATCCTCTCCCCGCTGCTCGGCGGCATCACCGCGTACGTGCTGTTCGGCGCGATCAAGCGCCATATCCTCGCGCCCGCCGCGCGAGCCATCGCGCTGGGATCGCGCGGGTTCGACGACTCCGAGGACGACGACGAGGACGACGAGGACGGCACCGCGGAGGACGAGCAGAGCCGCCACGTCTCCGGCTACGAGCGCGTGACCGAGCTGCAGCAGTCCGCCTTCGCCGAGTCCGCCGCGCTCGACCTCACCCCGGGCGGGCCGGGGGCGGAGCTCGCCGAGCACGCCGCGCAGCTGACCAAGAAGGAGCGCAAGGCGGCGCGCAAGGTCGAGCGCCGGGCGGCGTACCACGCGCTCGAGAAGCGCGTGCCCCCGCTCGCGGCGGGCGCCTCCGTGCTCCTCGCCGGGATGCTCGTGTTCAAGGGCCTGAAGAACGTGGGCCTGGACCTCACGCCCGCCAGCGGGGCGCTGCTGCTGGTCATGCTCGCCGTGGGCGTGTGGATGGCCACCACTGTCTTCGCCCGCGCCCTGAAGAAGCAGTCCATCTCCCGGGCCACCTTCATCATGTTCAGCTGGATGCAGGTGTTCACCGCCTGCGCCTTCGCCTTCAGCCACGGCGCCAACGACATCGCCAACGCCATCGGCCCCTTCGCCGCGGTGCTGGACGTGCTGCGCACCGGGGAGATCTCCTCGGAGGCCGCCGTCCCCGCGGCGGCGCTGGTCGCCTTCGGCATCGCCCTCGTCTCGGGCCTGTGGTTCGTGGGGCGCAAGGTGATCCACACGGTCGGCACCGGGCTGACCGCGATGCACCCCTCCTCGGGATTCGCCGCCGAGCTCGCCGCGGCCACGGTGGTGCTGCTCGCGTCCGTGCTCGGCCTGCCGGTCTCCTCCACCCACATCCTGATCGGTGCGGTGCTCGGCGTCGGGATCGTCAACCGGGCGGCGAACTGGAAGCTGATGCGGCCGATCTTCCTGGCCTGGATCATCACGCTCCCGGCCTCCGCGGGCATCGGGGCCGTGGTCGTGCTGCTCCTGCGCGCCGTCTTCTGAGCCGACCCCGGGCCGGACGGGGTCAGGGGCGCGGGTCGCCGTCCCGCGGCGGCTCCTTGCCGCCGAGCACGCGGCGCACCCGGTCGAACTCGGCCCGGAACGCGGCCTCGTCGACGCAGTACTCCTCCCGCCAGGGCATCCCGAGCCGGGACGCGAGCTCCCGATGGCTGCGTTCGCGGCGGCTGCGCCGGTTCTCCCGCACCAGCTCCGCGCGGGGCGGGGCGGGGCGGAGACCGGCCGCGGACTGCAGGGTGCGCAGCCCGTCGAAGGCGGCGGCGTCCCAGCCGCTCTCCGGCACCACCCACCGCCGCCCCGGCTCCTCGCCGTCCGCGTCCCCGTCGGCCTCCAGGCCGATCAGTGCCATCCCGCCGCGCTCGGCGTCACCGGTCGCGTAGCGGACCTCCGCGAGCATCGCCCGGTCGGCGATGCGCAGGCCTCGACGCAGCGTCAGGGCGCCGGCGCGTTCGTCGAACAGCACCACCCGGTGGGTGAGGACCAGGGGCACGAGCGCCCACAGGGCGAGCAGGGCCCACAGCGCGAGCGCGCCGATCAGCAGCTGCGCCCAGGCGGGGGCGAGGAGCTGCTCGAGCAGTCCGTCGTGGCCGTCGCGGAGCCGGGAGGAGCGCCACTGCTGGATCCCTGCGCCGGCGAAGGTGCTCAGCAGCACGGACACCAGGGGCAGGCCGATCAGGGCGGCGGGCGCGTAGCGCGCCCGCACGGTCGGCCCCACCACGACCTGTCCGGACCGGGTGCGACGCGGTGCGGGCACCTGCGCGGCGGGGTCGGAGGTGCGGGGGTCGGTCACGGTCCCAGAGTACGAGGCCCCGCGGTGAGCTCCTGCGCGCTGCGGAACTCCCGGGGTGCGCCGGTGACCGGATCGACGAAGGCCAGGTGCCGTGCCAACAGCTGGAGCGGGAGGCCCTCCGGCCACAGCGGGGCGGGCGGCCGCGCCCGGTCCGTGGGCCAGTACAGGTCCTCCCCCAGGATCGGTGCTCCGCGGGAGGCGAGCTGCGCACGCAGCTGGTGCGTGCGGCCCGTGCGCGGCCGCAGGCCCATCCGCACCGTGCCGCCGCCCTCCGCGAGCACCTCGAGCGCGGTGATCGCGTTCGGCTCCCCGGGCAGCACGCGGGTGGTGAGCTCTCCGCGCCGCTTGTCCAGGCGGTCCCGCAGGGTCCGCCGCTCCCCCGGGCGCCGCGGCAGCGACGAGGACGGCTCCGGCACCACGAGGGCCTCGTACGACTTGTCGACCTCCCGCCGGGCGAACAGCTGCTGATAGGCGGGGCGCTCCTCGGGCCGGATCCCGAAGGCGAGCACCCCGGCGGTGCGGCGGTCCAGCCGGTGCAGCGGCACGAGGGTCTCGATGCCGGTGGCGCGGCGCAGCCGCACCAGGGCGCTGGCGAGGACGTGCGCTCCGCGCGGCATGGTGGCGATCTCGTGCGGCTTGTCGATCACCAGCAGGTGCTCGTCGCGGTGCAGGATCGTGAGCTCCGCCGCGGGCACCGCCTCGGGGCGCAGCTCCCGGTGGAACCACAGCTCCTCGCCCGGGGCGACAGGGTCCGTCGCGGCCCACGCCCGTCCGTGCGCGTCGACGATCTCCCCGGCGGCGAAGCGTGCCGGCAGCGGCGTCGCGGCGGGGTCGGCGAGGGCGGGGAAGCGTTCCTGCAGCAGCGCGAGCGCCGCGCTCCCGGCGGCCGCATCGCGGGGCACCTGCCAGCGCACGGCGTCCAGCCCCTCCCGCTGCGGCAGCGGTGGCGGTCGCCGTCGCGCTCGGCGCCGGGCGGCGCGTCCGGGGCGGTCCTCCCGCGCTCCGTCCCCGCCGGCGGCCCCCTGCGTCACAGCCCCCACACGACGAAGGTGAGCAGGTTGTGGCCGATGTAGAACAGCAGCAGAGCGGCCACCAGGAGGTTGGGGTGGCGGTCGACGAAGCTCAGCGCCTGCGGCGCCTGCTCCCGCAGCTCGAGCTGGGTGATGGCATCGATGTGCTCGATCCGCACCCCGGCCTCCCGCGCGCGGCGGAGCGTCATCTCCTGTGCGCGCGGCCCGAAGAACCGGCTCGAGACGGCGAGGATCCGTCGGCCCGCGGAGTCCATCACGTAGACGCCGTCATAGGCGGTCTCGGGGGCGTCGAGCGCCTCCGCGGCCGGCGAGCCGCGGTCGATGTCCCGCGCGGCGATGACCAGTCCCACGTCCTGCCAGCGGGCGGAGCGGGTGCGCCGGAACAGGCTCCGCAGCTCGAAGCCGTCCTCGTCGAGATGGAGCCAGGAGGTGAGCACGCGCAGGCTCACCACCGCCACCGTGACGGCGATGAGCACCCAGATCAGCAGCGGGAGGGTGAACACCAGGTCGTGCATCAGCGCCGGGTCCCGCCAGAGCTTCTGGCCCACGAAGCTGATGATCACGAGGAACTCGAGCACCACCAGGAACACGACCGCCACCACGAGGCTGCCGATCACGACGGCGGCCGGCGGACCGAAGGTCCGTGTGGGCAGGTCCCCGCCCGGGGACCGGGAGGCGGCATCCGGGGTGCTGATCACCACTGCTCCTCCTGCCGTCGTGCGGATGTGACTCAGCCCATCTTAGGCCGAGGCCGGACATCCCGGAGCGGGCGCGCCGGGACGCGGCCGATCCGCGCGCGCCGGTCCCGACCAGCGGGAACGACGCGTGCGCGCGGCGGGCGGCGCATACGCCGGGATGGCGAGAAGGGCGGGCGGCGGGGATCCCTCCCTGCCGCCCGCCCTGGGCGATGCGAGCCCGCCCGGCGCGGTGCCGGGCCGGGGCTCACCTCGTGCGGTTCAGCCGATCAGTCCTCGTCGTCCTGCTTCTCGATGACGAGGGTCTCGGTGGTCAGCACCATACCGGCGATCGAGGCCGCGTTCCGCAGGGCGGAGCGGGTGACCTTGACCGGGTCCATAATGCCGGCCGAGACGAGGTCGACGTAGTCGCCGGTCGCGGCGTTCAGACCGGTGCCGATCTGCGCCTCCTTGACCTTCTCGACGACGACGTAGCCCTCGTGGCCCGCGTTCTCGGCGATCCAGCGCAGCGGCTCGACGACCGCGGCCCCGACGGCGCGCACGCCGACGGCCTCGTCGCCCTCGAGCCCGAGGTCGCCCTCGAGCACGGAGGAGGCCTGCACGATGGCGCTGCCGCCACCGGCCACGATGCCCTCCTCGATGGCCGCACGGGTCGCGGAGACCGCGTCCTCGATGCGCATCTTCTTCTCCTTGAGCTCCACCTCGGTGTGAGCCCCGACCTTGATCACGGAGACGCCGCCGGCCAGCTTCGCGAGGCGCTCCTGGAGCTTCTCGCGATCCCAGTCGGAGTCGGTGTTCTCGATCTCGGCGCGGATCTGCGCGACGCGATCGGCCACGGCCTGGTCGTCACCGGCGCCGCCCACGATGGTGGTGGAGTCCTTGGTGATGACGACGCGGCCGGCGCGGCCGAGCACCTCGGTGCCGACGGTCTTGAGGTCCAGGCCGAGGTCGGAGGTGACCACCTGGGCGCCGGTCAGCACCGCGATGTCCTGGAGCATCGCCTTGCGGCGATCGCCGAATGCGGGGGCCTTGACCGCCGCACCCTTGAAGGTGCCGCGGATCTTGTTGACGACCAGCGTGGACAGGGCCTCGCCGTCGACGTCCTCCGCGATGATGAACAGCGGCTTGCCGCCCTCGACGACCTTCTCCAGCAGCGGCAGGATGTCGGCCACGGCCGAGATCTTGCCCTGGTGCAGCAGCACGTTCGCGTCCTCGAGGACCGTCTCCTGACGGTCCGCGTCGGTGACGAAGTGCGGGGAGATGTAGCCCTTGTCGAACTGCATCCCCTCGGTGAAGTCGAGCTCCATCGCGGTGGTGGAGGACTCCTCCACCGTGATGACGCCGTCCTTGCCGACCTTGTCGAAGGCCTCGGCGAGCAGGTCGCCGATCTCGCGGTCCTGGCT